>JANOCH010000088.1:0-2997 GCA_031412015.1 Chitinophagaceae bacterium | reverse complement strand
GCAGCGCTCAAATTTATAGTATCGCCCCTTCCCAACTCGTTAATGGTGGGTGGCTCCAGATCCAGGAAAGCCTGGAAATTTCCGAAATCATCAAAGTCCGCTACCAGGAAGCCGTTTTCCACTTTGGCTTTTCGAACATTTCTTTTGCCTCCATATTCTCGTTGCAACACTATTTTATCCTGCCATTTTCCCGGCAATGGATCAGCCGGCTTTACCCGAACAGTGAATGAATTATGAACAGGTATCGAAGGATTATTCAATGCATGTTCAAGAGAAAGTGAACCTGAACCCCGTTTACTATTACTGTAGTATAATGCAGGCACCGTATCATACAGGCACTCCTCCGGCATGTACACTTCAAAATCATTTTTTTCCATCACGTTTTCCCGGCCCGGAGAAAAATGAGTATGAGCCAGAGAATGCGCAGGTGGTTTAGAAAGAGTTTCATCATATTGGAGCAAAAAATTCAGCTCCACGCTGTTTCCATAAGCATCTTTTATCTCAACCCTGATCTTGTGACTGTTTGTATCGGTAAGATTAATTATGCCATCTCCCTTATATTGTTTGTAAACAGGGCCATGGTCGCCGGGCAATTGTGAAAGATGCTGGAGCCAGGGACCGCCATTGTGTTTATACCGGTAATCAATATGGGCGTTCATATATCCCGTTTCATCATAACTGATGCTATCGATCACAAACCCCACGACAGGTTTTTCATCCACCAATAATTTGGCTGAGTAAATACCATCCTGGTTATTCGAACCGCTGATCCTGTCGTAAGTCTGTATGGCGAAGCTGAGTTTATTCAAACCTGTTTTCAATACGGGAAGTTTGGGTATCGTGTAACCAATGCCAGTGTTTTTCAATGCAAAAAATTGGGCCGATTGTTCATACAGGCCGAAACTGCGATCGTACATTGCCAGCTTTACCAGCGTAGGAGGCACTTTGTCCTGCAAGGGAAATCCAAACAATAATGGGTTCAGGCATTTACTTGTTTTTGTATCACGGATTTCGAAATGAAGATGCGGACCCTGCGAGCCGCCGGTATTACCACTATATGCGATAAAACTTCCCTTGTTTACCGGGAATTGATTGGGTGAGAAACTGAGTTCAATCGCCCAGCTTTCTTTCAGGTATTGTTGTTCGGTTATATATTTCTCCAGTTCCGGGTAAAAATTATTCAGGTGTGCATATAGAGTGGTGAGCCCGTTAGGATGATTAATTGAAATGGATCTGCCAAAACCATAAGGCTCGATCCTGATCTTGGCGATATAGCCGGCGGCGGCGGCATAGACCAGTTGATTTTCCTTTTGGTTGGTGCGAATATCCAGACCCATATGCCAATGGTTATTGCGCAACTCACCAAGGTTCGCCACTATTTCAGGAGCTAGGTTGAGGGGCCAGCGAAAGTAGCCCTTTGGGTAGTTAGGTGTTTGGGAGGAAACAAAACCAGAAACGAAAAATATACAAACGATCAATCCTGCAATACGGTGCATGAGCAAATATACTTGATAGCCTTTTGTTCAAAAAGTAAAAACTATTTTCAATCGCTTGAAAAAATCCATATGAACCTGTTAACAGTATTTTAATTTCAACATTTTCGGAATATTAGTAATTGTGGCACGAAATTTAACTTATATCCGCAATTGATTAATCCTTAAAAAGGAAAGAGTATGAGACGGATTATTTACACATTACTGTTAAGCATGATCATGATCGCCGGCTTATTTATCGGTATGGTAAGAGGACAGGAGGTTCGTAACAAGTGGATCAGCAAAATGAAGTTCAAGCACGAGGAAAGAAAAGAAAGCAAAAAGCAGGTTCCCCATGGTGAGATCATGCTTGATGAAATTGAAGAAGCAACCTATCACAGTTGATCTATGTTTTGTATGACCGCAGGCGAATCTTTTGCCTAACGGTTGTATGTATCGAATATTTCAATGAGCCCCGCGCAACAGCGGGGTTCTTTTATTTTCATTTCCGCGTCGTGATTGACAGCAAACTTTTTTTCTTAACAGCACCTCCAAACCGATGGGATTCCCTTAGTTTTGCGTCCCGATAGCTATCGGGATTTAACCGCTTCAAATCTCCCGCCTTCGGATGGGTAGGGCTTCTGAAAAGAGCTATTTAAACTAAAAATGCCAAAAGATAATTCTATCAAGTCGGTCCTGATCATTGGTTCAGGGCCTATTATTATTGGACAAGCTTGTGAATTCGACTACTCGGGAACCCAGGCGGCCCGCAGCCTCCGCGAAGAAGGGATCAAGGTATACCTTATTAATAGCAACCCGGCCACCATTATGACGGACCCGATGATGGCTGATAAAGTTTACCTGTTGCCACTGACGGTAGAAAGCATTGAACAAATCCTGGAAGAAAACCAGATCGACGCTGTCTTGCCCACCATGGGAGGCCAAACCGCATTGAACCTTTGCAAAGAAGCCGAAGACCTCGGAGTTTGGGAAAAATTTAAAGTAAGACTAATTGGCGTCGATATCAAAGCTATTGACAAAGCGGAAGACAGGGAAAAATTCAGGCAATGGATGATTGCTCTGAATGTGCCGGTGGGCATAGCAAAAACAGCCAACTCGTTTTTGGAAGGAAAAGAATTCGCCCAGGAAATAGGATTTCCTTTGGTAATACGTCCTTCGTTTACTTTGGGCGGAACCGGTGGCGGTTTTGTACACGATAAATCAGAACTGGATGAAGCCCTGAATAGAGGACTGCAGGCATCCCCGATACATGAAGTGTTGGTAGAAAAAGCGGTATTGGGCTGGAAGGAATTCGAATTAGAGTTGCTGAGGGATGCTGCGGACAATGTATGTATTATATGTACCGTTGAGAATTTTGACCCAATGGGAGTCCACACCGGCGACTCGATAACCGTAGCTCCGTCAATGACATTAAGCGATACCGCTATGCAGCTGATGCGTAATACTGCCGTCATGATGATGAGGGACCTGGGAAATTTCGCTGGAGGTTGCAATATACAGTTCG
>JANOCH010000087.1:0-21230 GCA_031412015.1 Chitinophagaceae bacterium | reverse complement strand
GGTAATGGTGGATACTTTCCATCCTTTAATGCTGACCAAAGAAGCGCTGGAAATAGAAAATGCAGATTATGTCATGAGCTGGGCAGAATAAAGCAGTCCGGGTTTGATATCAGGACTGATCTGGGGAAAAGTCATTTTTTTGTCAGGTTGATTCTTTTTATATTCGGAAAACAAAAAACGAATTGCTATGCTAAAACTCGGCGACCTCAAATCAGGAGACACTGTTTCGCTAAATCATGACGGCGATCTAAGAGAAGGAACCGTTGTCAGAATAAGTCCTGAGAACCACCAGGCACTGGTGGATAATGGAATTCAGGAATTTTGGTATAATTTGGATGAAATAAGTTCTATAGCACTGAATGAGAAACAGTTACTGAATCTTGGGTTTATAAAAGAAGAGATAAATGGGGTCGTTAAGTATAAAAAGGATTCTTTCCGGCTCGTGATTCCCAAAGAAGGCGATTTCTCCAGTGTGGAAATGTGGTGGAGGGAAGACCGCCGGCATTTTAATTTCCCGTTGGGCGTGCACGACCTTCAGAATTTATATTATGATATGACCAAAGTTCACCTCGAAAAGCATTAAAAAAGGTCTATTTTATTGGATATTAAGCCCTTATTTTTCAATTTTTTGATAAGCCCCGAAAAAAAAACGGGGTTTTTTCTTTTTTCGGCTTCATCCTCCTATCTTTGCACCCCTAAAATTTGTATGTCGAAACAACCCCTTATTAAACAAGATGGTATCATTCAGGAAGCCCTTTCAAACGCTATGTTTAGGGTAAAACTGGAAAATGGCCACGAAATATTGGCTACCATCTCTGGAAAAATGAGGATGCACTACATCCGTATTTTACCAGGTGATAAAGTGGGGGTTGAAATTTCTCCATACGATTTGTCAAGGGGAAGAATCATTTTCAGGTACAAATAGCATTGAGCTATTAAAAGAAAAAATTATGAAAGTTAGAGCATCCATTAAAAAGCGTAGCGTCGATTGTAAGATCGTTCGTCGTAAAGGCAAACTCTACGTAATTAACAAAAAGAATCCCCGCTTCAAACAGCGCCAGGGGTAGTCAGATCCCGATATCTATCGGGACAGAGGTCAGAAGTCAGAAAGTATTCTCCAAGTGAAATGTCTTTCCGTCTTTCGGACTTCCGGTCTTTCAGACAAAAAGGAATTAAAAAAGACAAACAATAAAATAAGAATATGGCTCGTATTGCCGGTGTTGACTTACCAAAAAACAAAAGAGGCGAAATAGGACTTACCTATATCTACGGTATTGGACCTTCTACCGCTCAGTATATTCTGGATAAGAATAATATTGACCGTAATAAAAAGGTACATGAGTGGAATGATGAAGATCTTAATGCCATTCGTAATACCATTACGGAAGAACTGAAAGTAGAAGGACAGTTGCGTTCTGAAGTGCAGACAAGCATTAAGCGTTTGCTGGATATCGCCTGCTATCGTGGTCTTCGTCATCGTAAGGGTCTCCCGGTTCGTGGTCAGCGTACTAAAACGAATAGTCGCACCAGGAAAGGTAAACGTAAGACAGTGGCCGGTAAGAAAAAGGCAGCTAAGAAATAATCTTTCTATTTCGCTCAGGCAATACCTGGGCGAAATCGTTTGAATAATGCACCAATTTATTGAACTGATTTCAGATGCCCGGTGCAGGAGGAGAAACAGTTCAGGTTTTTTGATCACGTGGTTGAAAAGCAATTTTGAAAATTAAAAGATTACCTCAGAACAACAATCATGGCAAAAGCACAAGTGCAAACCAATCAAAAGGTTTCAACAAAGAAAAGAGTGGTAAAAGTGGATGCGTACGGAGATGCACATATCTCTGCTACATTCAACAACATCATCATCAGTTTAACCAACAAGACAGGGCAGATCATTTCCTGGAGCAGCGCCGGTAAGATGGGCTTCAGGGGTTCTAAAAAGAACACCCCCTATGCTGCCCAGATGGCTGCTGCAGATGCTGCTAAAGCGGCTTTCGATGCAGGTTTGAAGAGAGTGGATGTGTATGTAAAAGGACCTGGTTCCGGCAGAGAAGGTGCTATTCGTTCCTTATCTCAGAGCGGTATTGAAGTAGTGATGATCAAAGACGTGACTCCTTTGCCACACAACGGTTGCCGTCCTCCCAAGAAGAGAAGAGTATAACCCCCAAATCCGCCAGCTGGCGGACGAAGGAAGACATATTGAGCCAATTTGGTTTCATTTAACAAAGGGTGCCCGATTAATTTTTTACGATTTTTTACCGATCGTAGCACCGTTTCAAAAAAAATCGAAATGAATAAAAACTATGGCACGTTACACTGGTCCAAAGACCAAGATCTCCCGTATTTTCGGTGAGCCAATTTTAGGCAATGGTAAATGGTTGGGTAAAAACAGCAACCCTCCTGGTCAGCATGGTGAAAAGCGTAAGCGTAAAACCCTGGGTGAATATGCTCTCCAGCTTCGCGAGAAACAAAAAGCCAAGTATACCTACGGTATATTGGAAAAACAATTCCGCAAAACATTTGAAGAAGCTTCCCGTATCAAAGGGGTAACCGGTGAAAACCTGATCAAGTTGCTTGAAGCAAGATTGGATAATACCGTTTATCGCATGGGTATTGCACCAAGCCGTCCTGCGGCCCGTCAGTTGGTAAGCCACAAGCACATTGAAGTAAATGGTGAAGTATTAAATATCCCATCTTACCAGTTAAAGGCTGGCGATGTTATTACCATTAAAGAAGGAAGCAAAGGCAGAACTTCTATTACAAGTGTTGTAAGGGGTAAGAATCCCAAATTCAGCTGGCTGGATTGGAATGAAACTGACCTTAAAGGTACTTTCATTACTTACCCGGAGAGAGAAAGTGTTCCTGAAAACATCAAGGAACAACTGATCGTAGAGTTGTATTCTAAGTAATAGTCAATAAGTCAATTTTGACTTTTGATCTACTGAACCGGCTGACTGTTCTCAAACATTTTAAAAACTAAATCTGAAATATGGCCATTTTAAATTTCCAAAAGCCTGATAAGATTATCTTACAAAAGGCATCTGATTTCGAAGCTCAATTCGAGTTTCGTCCGTTGGAACCTGGTTATGGTGTAACCATCGGTAATGCACTGCGCCGTGTATTGCTCAATTCATTGGAAGGCTATGCGATCGTGGGTGTGAAGATCGAAGGGGTGGAGCACGAGTTTGCCACCATGAAAGGTGTTTCTGAAGATGTAGTAGAAATTTTCCTGAACCTGAAACAGGTTCGTTTCAAAAAGAATGTTGATCATGAAGTGGCGAATGAGAAGATCATTCTGTCGCTGAAAAATAAAACGGAGTTTACTGCCGGTATGATCGGTGAAGGAACTCATTCTTTCCAGATCATGAACCCTGATCTGTTGATCTGTACGCTTGATTCATCTGCCAAGATGGATATAGAGCTGACGATTGGCAAAGGCCGCGGTTATGTTCCGGCAGAGGATAACAAACCAAAGGATGCACCGCTTGGTTATATTCCCATCGATGCTATCTATACGCCGATCAAGAACGTGAAATACACGATCGAGAATACCCGTGTGGAGCAGCGTACTGACTTTGAAAAGCTGATCATGGAAGTTTCTACCGATGGTACTATTCACCCCGAAGAAGCTGTAAAACAAGCGTCAAGGATATTGATCCAGCATTTGATGATCATCACTGATGAGAACATCACCTTCGATAATAAAGAAGAAAAGAAAGAGGACCTGGTGGATGAACAAACTTTGCAATTGCGTAAAGTATTGAAGACTCCATTGGAGGACCTGGATCTTTCTGTCCGTGCCTTCAATTGCCTGAAAGCAGCTAAGATCAATTCATTGAGTGAGCTGGTACAGTATGAGCAGGAAGACCTGATGAAATTTCGCAACTTTGGACAGAAGTCACTGGCTGAAATTGAACAAGTATTAGGTGAAAGAGGTCTTGGATTTGGAATGGATCTTCAGAAGTTAGGTGTTGATAAAGATGAATTGTAAATTTTTTTGATAGTAGGTTGTAATTCCTGACACGGTACAACCGAAATTTTATAACCAAAATTTGGATGTGAGATTTTCAAATCGACACATTTTCAAATTTTCAAATTAAATCGTCATGCGTCACGGAGACAAAGTAAAAAATCTTAGCAGGACAAAAGCACACAGAGATGCTTTGTTAAGCAATCTTGCCTGCCAGTTGATTGAACACAAAAGAATCGTAACAACTATCACCAAAGCAAAAGCTTTGCGGGTGTATGTTGAACCCCTGATCACGAAAAGCAAGAGCAATACTACCCACGAACGTCGTGTTGTATTCAGCTATCTGCAGGATAAAGAAGCGATCAAAGAATTATTCGGCGCCGTAGCTGAAAAAGTAGGAGGCCGCCCCGGTGGTTATACCCGTGTAATTAAATTGGGTACCCGTCCTGGTGACAATGCTGAAAAAGCGTTGATAGAGCTGGTTGATTTCAACGAGATCTATGGTAAGGGCAAGGGTGAAGCCAAAGAGGCTGCTAAGAAGACACGTCGTAGCCGCGGTGGTGCTAAAAAGGCTGATACTGTCAAGACAGAAGAGAAGAAGGAAGAAACTACTGAAGCTAAAGCAGCGGAGTAATTTTAGTAAATGAATATCAAACCCCGTCTTGCCTTAGTTAAGACGGGGTTTTTTGTTTTAAAAGCAGGATAGTTTTTTTCTGCCTGCCTAAAATGAATTATTTTCAGTCACAATTGACTGCTTGCCGGTTATACCTGTATTTTTTAAATCTCCATACATGAACCAACAGTCAAACAGGGCCTTACAGAAATATAGAAATGAAGTCGGCATCCGCTTTCAGCTCTATAACAGCCTTTTTACCTCATTGCCTTTTCACCGGATTGAAAAGACAGGAATTTTATTGTCTTTATTGTCCAGCAATTGTGAAGAGGGCTATAAAAAGAACCTCAGCCCTATTCGCATTATCGATGAATTTTTTACCCGCCATACTACTTATATCAATGAGAAAGACAAATCGGATCTTCTTTTTCGGTTTGTGCAGTACCTCGAGCGGCAGGTAGTATTGTTTGATGCGTTGGAAGATGCGGCATTCAGGGAAGTGCATGACCTGAATGGAGTAGGGACTATGAAGCATATTGAGTCCGAAGTGATACAGAATAACAAACAGGAAGAATTAGCGGAGAAATTAAAAAATTTTTCTATCAGGCTTGTATTGACGGCGCATCCTACCCAATTTTATCCCGGATCTGTATTAGGTATCATCAACGACCTGGCAAATGCGCTGACCGAGAATAATACGAATGTAGTTAACACTTACCTGCAACAATTAGGAAAGACCCCGTTTTTTAAGAAGAAAAAACCTACGCCATATGATGAAGCGGTGAGCTTGATATGGTATATGGAAAACGTGTTTTATGCGGCGGCGGGAAGAATATTATCATCGCTTAAGTCGCAATTTCCTGATGCCGTCAGTAACGAGAATCCTATTATACGTATGGGATTTTGGCCGGGTGGCGACAGGGATGGAAATCCGTTTGTTACGAGTGATATCACGTTACAGGTGGCTGATGCACTCCGGGGAAGTATTATCAAATGTTATTACCTGGAAGTGCGCAGGTTAAAGCGCAGACTGACATTTGAGGGTGTTGAAACAGTACTCAATGACCTGGAAAATAAATTGTACAATAATCTTTTTATTCCGGGGCTGAAAACAAGACTCACGAAAGAAGAAATATTAAGTACCCTGGAGCAGATCAGGCAAACCATTATTCACCAGCACAATGGTTTGTTTCTTCATACGATCAATAACCTTATCAATAAAATTGAAGTTTTCGGATTACATTTTGCTTCTTTGGATATCAGGCAGGATAGTTCCGTGCACGGAAAATTGTTTGAAACCCTTGCCGGTAAAGGAATGATTTTACCCGGGGATTATTCAAGACTTTCCCCGGAAGACAAGATCAAGGCGCTTTCATCTATAGATAGTATAGCTGATCCTGAGCTGTTAGATGACCTGATTCATCGTGATACATTAAAATCAATAGCTGCAATTAGAACTATTCAGCAGTTCAATGGTCCTGATGGATGCCATCGTTATATTATCAGCCAGTGCAACAGTGCTTTGAATGCTATGGAAGTATTTGGCCTTTTCCTGTTGAATGGCTGGAAACCGGAGGAGATCAATATTGATATTGTGCCATTGTTTGAAACAATAGATGACCTTCAAAATGCGGCGGGTGTAATGCGAACGCTGTATACGAACCCTGTTTATAAGCTCCACCTTCAAAGAAGAAACCAGCGACAAACGATCATGCTGGGATTTTCGGATGGTACTAAGGATGGTGGCTACCTGATGGCTAACTGGGGTATTTATAAAGCCAAGGAACAATTAACGGCTATATCAAGGGAATACAATATAGAAGTGATCTTCTTTGACGGGCGGGGTGGCCCCCCGTCGAGAGGCGGCGGTAAAACACATAAGTTTTATGCTTCTATGGGTCAGAATATTTCGAATGAAGAAATACAATTGACCATCCAGGGACAAACTGTAAGTTCAAACTTTGGTACCAGAGATTCAGCCCAGTACAATATGGAGCAATTGCTGAATGCGGGTATTACCAATGCCTTATTCTCGCAATTGCCAACCACGTTTACGAAAGCGGAGGATGATCTGCTGCAGGAGCTGTCAGAGCTTTCTTTTAATGCTTACAAAGAACTGAGAGATCATCCGTATCTCGCCGATTATCTCCTCCAGGCAAGCCCCTTACGGTTCTACAGCGAAACAAATATCGGAAGCCGGCCGGCTAAACGCGGATCTGCGTCAGGTCTGACTTTAAAAGACCTGCGGGCTATTCCTTTTGCAGGCTCCTGGAGCCAACTAAAGCAAAATGTTACCGGATTTTACGGAGTTGGTTCGTCCCTTCGTAAAATTGAGGAGATGGGCAAATTTCCCGCAGTCAAAGAACTTTATAAAAGTTCATTATTCTTCAAAACGCTGCTGGATAATTGCGAGATGGCGATGATGAAGTCATTTTTCCCGTTAACATCCTACCTGAGCCGCCATAAACAGTTTAGCGAGTTATGGCAACTTATTTTTAATGAGTATGAATTAACCAGGCAATACCTTACTAAACTCAGTGGTCACACGGAATTGATGGCAGATTATCCTGTTGACCAGCTTTCCATCCAGATGAGGGAACGGATCGTATTGCCTTTACTGACCATTCAGCAATACGCCCTGACTAAAATAAGAGAGCTGGATGAACAGCTGGTGCAGGCTCCTATAAAAGAAGTATACGAGAAGCTGGCAATGCGTTGTTCATTCGGGATCATTAATGCCGGAAGGAATTCGGCATAATCAGGACGTCATCTGATTACCCATTAATCAGATATTGTAGTTTCCCGGTAAGAATTTGCATAACAGCAATGGTTAATGCTTATTGTATAATACCGCAGGTGTGTTTATTATTGCGTTGCTGTTTACACCAGGAACGTGTTAATCAGAACAACTATCTACAAACCAATAACCGTAGACTTGAGAAAGCTTATCAGGATAACCACTTTACTTATGGGGGGTTTCCTCCTATCAAAGACTTGTTATAGCCAAAAAAATTACCTGCCGGGATATGTCGTTGCTTTAACCGGAGATACCGTTCATGGACATCTTGATTATCGAAACTGGGATAAAAATCCTAAGGTAATTTCATTCAAACCCTCCTCAGGAGATGAGATTATTCAGTATCCGGTAACAGGTATAAAAAAGTTTCTTGTGCTGGATGAAATGTACGTAAGCGCCATTGTCAGAGCAGAAACAAGCCCCTATCAATTTGATCAACTGGACTTTGACAAGGAATTAAACTTTAGGATGGATACCATTTTTCTGCAAGCTGTCATTGAAGGAGAAAAAAGCCTTTACTATTATAAAGACAAAAACGCGAAAGAACATTTTTATATTAAGTCGGGACAGGAATTGGAATTGCTTGTCTACAAAAAATACCTGAGGGAAGAAGATGGAAAGGATATGATCAAGAAAAATCAAAAATACATTGATCAGCTGAATTTATATTTTAATGAATGTTCATCCGTCCGGGAAAAAGTTTTTGCCAGCGAATACAAGAAACGAAGCCTGGAGAAGCTTTTTTCGCTTTATTACCAGTGTACAAATAAAGGTGTTTCATTTGAAAAAAAGAGAAGGTAGTAACGGAGATTGGGTTATTAGCTGGCGTCTCTATGACAGAACTTCAATTTGTTTCTGCTACTGCTCAGTTTGTTTATCTTTCCGCGGCCCACTATAAAAAATCGGTTAACTTTTCAGGGGGATTTTTTTTTGATGCGATTCTTGCACGGAACCAGGGAAAATGGTCAATAAACAACGAACTTTTTTTAACATCGTACAAGATAAAAGGACGGTATGATGACTATGAAACTGAAGAAAAATATACCAATCACCATTTAACGATCGGGTATACTTATATCAAAATGAATAACATGATTCGATTTAGGTATCCTGTTGGCCGCCAGTTCCTCTATATCGACGCTGGTATGTCAAATGGGTTTGCTATTAAAGAGATAAATGACAGGAAGAGGGAGAGCAAATTTTACACTACCGAAAAAATAGAGAATATTAAGGTATTGGACGATACGAGGATCTACGAACAAGGATATATTGTGGGGATTGGAACGAAGATCAAAAAGTATTCTCTTGAAGCCAGGTTTGAGGAAGGTAACGCGATGTCAGAATACAGACCTTTAAAAGGAATTTCAAGGAGATATTATCTTTTGTTCGGATTCAGGTTATGATAAATCCGGTAGCTACCTTCTTAAAAGAAAAAAGCGCTTAGTATTACACTAAACGCTTTTTCTCTTCTCATGTGAAACGTGTGATATTCGAAATTCTTAAAAGGAAAATACTGCTGCTACAAGGAAGGTCGATGTGCTTTTTGTGGCACCTCCGTCTTTTTTTGTGTAAAGTAGATCTGAAGAAGCATTGTCAAGACGGAATTCAGGAATTAACGTAAAGTTGCCGACTTTATAATTTCCCGAAAGAGTCGCGGCAAAGACATTGACGCCATCGCCGTTGGCATCAGAAACTTTAATGCCATATTTTTCGTCGCCAAAATATTCACCGCGCAGTGTTAATCCGAAATGGTCAGATGCAGTCAAGTTGAGATATAACGCAGAACCCCACCATTTTGTTGACTCTTCCAGGATCTCATTTTTAAGGAGCTGTACCGTACCATCATACCCGATGCTGAATTTGTCGGATAAGGTTGCAGAAGCAGTTAAACCGATCTGGTTCAAACTTGAGGCAGTCGGCATCGAATTTTTTGCTCCGAAGTATCCGGCATAATTCAGGTAAACAGAAAATTTGCTTGCTACATGACTTACCTGCGCCAGGAGGGTTTTTGGTGCATCTCCGTTAGATGGCGCTGTTACGTCAATTGGGTTAGCGACTCCAAACATCAAGCCGGTTCCTCCACCCAGTGCGAAATCCGCTTTTAATCCTGTGTGAGAGAACGGTCCATTCGTGAACATATACGACATGCTGTAATTCTTATTCAATTGAGGGTCGAGCAGCTCATAACCGACATGTGTTCCGAATTTACCAAACGTGAATTTTACTTTATCAGACACTGAGTAGTAGATGTAAGCCTGCTTAATGGCCTGTAATGTTTTCGCATCGGCGTAGGAAAATTCTTCGGCCCTTGGTCCGAACCCGAGGTCAGCAACTACACCCACTTTTCCAGCGGTATATTCTGCCTTTACCGAGGCCATGCCCAACTGGAATACATTGTTAGAACCGGTGAAACTCGTACTGTTATTATAGCCTAAAACTCCGCCGTCGCCATTACTAAAATTAAAACGGTAGTAACCGTCTACTGAACCGGAAATTTTAAGCGGTGGTGCGGCCTCAGTTGAGTCCTGGGCGATAGCGGATTGCGAAATAGAGAAAAGAAGAATTGGTGCCGCGTATGCAGCGATAATTTTTTTTCGTAACATTGTAGACTTTTTTTAAGTTAAGGAAAGGGCACAGCAGGTATAAACTTTTGCGAGAAGCTTATACCGACTTATGTGCCTTTTTCTGTTGATATGGTTAAAGGATGGAACCTAAATTTAATTAGGCAAGCGTTTTTTCCTCAACAGTTCCATTATTGTTAACCAATAATGTACCCTGGAGGTATTTTTCGTTGTGCTGAGAAGCATCAAGACCTTCAGCTTCTTCTTCTTGTGTAACCCTCATTGGCAAAATCAGGTTGATCACCTTGAATATAATAAAGGAAACGACAAAGCTATAAGTAACTGCGAGCGCCATTCCTTTTAATTGGATGAGGAACTGGCCATCCAATACAAGTGAGTTTACTGTTTTGCTGCCAAATACACCGGTCATCAGCATACCGGTAATACCACCGATACCATGACACGCGAATACATCCAATGGATCATCGTACCTGGTTTTGCTTTTCAGGAATTCTGCCATAACGTTTGAAACGATCGCGGCAATAAACCCGATGAATAGAGCTTGTGGTACACCTACGAAACCGGCAGCGGGAGTAATAGCGACAAGGCCAACTACTGCACCGATACAAAAGCCTAATACAGATGGTTTTTTGCCACGGATAACATCCCAGAACATCCAGGATAAACCAGCTGCTGCAGCGGCGGTATTAGTGGTGGCAAATGCATAGACGCCAAGCGAACCGGCACCTACGGCGCTACCTGCATTGAAACCAAACCAACCAAACCAAAGCAACCCTGTGCCGATCAGCACATAAGGGATATTTGCCGGAGAAGCGGCAGTAGTTGATTTGCGGGGTTTCAAAACTAATGCACCGGCTAAAGCTGCCATACCAGCAGAAATATGTACTACCGTACCGCCTGCAAAGTCAAGCACACCCCACTCAAACATCAAACCCTGGGGATGCCATGCCATATGGGCCAATGGTGCATAAACAAGAACGCCGAAAAGAACGATAAATAGCGTATAAGAACTAAAGCGAATACGTTCTGCAACCGCACCCACCACAAGGCCGGGGGTGATGATAGCAAACATCAACTGGAAGAAAGCAAACAAGGGTAGTGGAATAGTTGCTGCCAGGCTCCAGGGTTCTCCATTCATAACATTCTTAAAGAATAAAAATGTTCTTGGATCTCCGATAAAGCCACCCAAAGAATCGCCAAAGCAAAGACTAAACTGAACAACGATCCATAAAACTGAAATGATACCGGCGGAAACGGTGCTCTTGATCATAGTGGACAAAACATTCTTACGGCCTACCATACCACCGTAAAAGAAAGCCAGGGCAGGAGTCATTAAAAAAACGAATGCACAGGATACAAGCATCCAGGCAATATCGCCGCTGTTGTACACATACTTAGGCGTTTTTCCATCCTCGCCTAAAACTGATGCCGGATCGAAAGAGGCTGCGGGGCTCACGAAAATCGCTGCAATTGCTATAAATAGCAATACCAGGAACGGGGCCACCTGTTTCACTTTAGTTTTGCTCATAATCAGAAAATGGGGGTTTAAATATTAAATAAAATTGTTATACAGCAATCGTAATACTAAATTAGGGATTTGTTAGCACAAAACTCAGGTATATATCAAAATAGTTGCACAATGTTCAAAAAATGTGATTATAATCATTAATTTATTCAAATTATAAATTAATTTAATTTGAAACGCAGTATCTGGATATTTTGCTTGATTTATATAGATATAGATATGAAAATAACAGCGAAATGGGTTTTAAATTAGCTAGTGCTCTTTACCAGAAGGCTGAATTAACCATCATCCAATTTACAAGTCGACAAAGGCGATTTTTTCTGTCCTTTGTTCTTATGTTTTTCAGCGTTAATTTTTGTATGCCATTGAGTTTAGTTTTCAGGCAAAATTCTTCACAAACTCAAGCGAAGGTCACCGTTGGGAAAGTTCAGATAAAAAAATGCCGGTCATTTCATTTTGACCGGCATCTTTTAATGTCATTAACTATTATAAAGATGAAACCTGTAATAAAGAATCTTTGGTTTCAAGAAGTGAGGTTCCATTATTTAAAAATTCATCCACTTTTCTTGCACACTCTCGTCCTTCACTGATAGCCCAAACCACCAGGGATTGGCCACGGCGCACATCACCGGCTGCAAATATTTTAGACAGGTTGGTCTGGTAATCTTTTTCAGAGGCCTTTACATTCCCTCTCTCATCCTTTTCAATCTCCAATAAGTTAAGTAAACCTTCATGTTGCGGATGCACGAATCCCATGGCCAGCAAAGCAAGCTCACAAGGTATTTCTCTTTCGCTGCCAGCTCTTTCTTCAAACCTCGCCGGGCGGCCATCTTCTGAAGCCTTCCATTCCAAATCAACGATCTTCAATGCCTTCAGGTTTCCGTTTCCATCGCCCATGAATTCCTTGGTAGCAACCGACCAATTTCTCTCACAACCTTCTTCATGCGACGAAGTTGTTTTTAACACCATCGGGTAGGTGGGCCATGGCATAAATGGGGTTCTGTCTGATGGTGGTTTTGGCAACAGCTCAAATTGTGTAACGGATTTCGCTCCATGACGGTTGGAAGTGCCGACACAATCCGAACCAGTATCACCGCCACCGATCACCACTACATTTTTGTTAGCAGCCAAAATGTCTTCTGGTAAAACATTGCTTTCTATCGCTGCGTTGACAAAAGGATCCAGTCCGGCATTGCGTTTGTTTTGCTGCTTTAAAAATTCCATCGCAAAATTCACGCCTTTCAAATCACGACCAGGGATATCCAGGTTCCTGGGAACGGTAGAACCACATGCCAGTACGATTGCGTTGTACTCTCTCAACAAATCATTGATATTTACGTTCACTCCTACATTCGCATTGCATTGGAAAATGATGCCTTCTTCTTCCATCAATTTTATTCTTCTTTCAACTACCCATTTTTCCAATTTGAAATCGGGGATACCGTATTGTAATAAACCACCTGGTTTGTCATCCCTTTCAAAAACAGTAACCAGATGACCCGCATAATTCAATTGAGCAGCCGCCGCTAAACCAGCAGGACCGGAACCAATGACCGCGACTTTTTTTCCTGAATGAAGATTAGGCTTTCTTGGTTTTACAAAGCCCTTTTCAAAAGCGATCTCGATAATATGTCTTTCAATTTCTTCAATAGCAACCGGTGGTTGATTGATACCTAACACACAAGATGATTCGCAGGGTGCGGGGCAGATACGACCGGTGAATTCAGGAAAATTATTGGTTGACGTCAATATGTCGTAGGCTTCTTTCCAATCTTTCTGGTACACCGCATCGTTGAACTCAGGTATCACATTGCCTAACGGACATCCACTATGACAAAAAGGAACGCCACAGTTCATGCAACGAGCTGCCTGTTGATTGAGTTTATCATCAGGGAATTTTTGTACAAATTCTTTATAATGATGAACTCTTTCTACTACCGGAATTTTAGCCGGAAGTTCTCTTGTAAATTCTTTAAATCCTGTTGGTTTGCCCATTGTACTCCCCCCGAATCCGCCGAAGCGGCAAGTTTGGAATTATAAAATATTATTGTTTATCAACCTGGCCCTGAGCTATTTTGATTTTAGTTCTCCGCCTGAAGCAGCAACGGCTTGTTTTTGCAAAGCTTTTTTATAGTCAGCCGGAAATACTTTTACAAAATGTTTTAACTGGTTGCCAAGATCATCCAAAATGAATTTTGCAACGGTACTCCCGGTATATTCAAAATGTTTCTGGATCATAGTAAATAATTCATTCTTGTCATTCAGATCACACTCATCCAGGTCGACCATCTCCGTGTTGCAGTTCTCTTTGAATTTATTATTTACGTCGTAGACATAGGCAATACCACCACTCATACCCGCCGCGAAATTTCTTCCGGTATCACCGATTATGATAACACGACCGCCGGTCATATATTCACAACCATGATCACCAACTCCTTCTACCACCACATTCGCACCGGAATTACGCACACCAAAACGTTCGCCTGCTTTACCACGAATAAAAGCTTCACCGGAAGTAGCGCCGTAGAAAGCGACATTTCCAATAATACTGTTTTCTTCAGGAACAAATGATGCGTTCTTTGGCGGATATATGATAAGTCTTGCGCCGCTCAATCCTTTTCCAAAATAATCATTAGCATCTCCTTCCAGTTCCAGCGTAACTCCCCTGGTATTGAAAGCGGCAAAGCTTTGCCCGGCCGTACCATCAAATTTGAAATGAATAGTATCATCCGGCAGTCCAGCTCCTTTGTATATCTTGGTTATTTCATTGGACAAAATAGTTCCCGCCGTGCGATCGGTATTCAGGATATTAAAGGAAGCTCTTACTTTTTGCTGTGATTCCAATGCAGGTTTAGCTGCTTCTAATAATTTCCAATCCAATACCTGCTCAATACCATGATCCTGCTCTTCCATACAATAAAGACCCGTGTAAGCGGATGAAGGTTCTTTATACAATATCGGTGTCAGGTCAAGCTTGCTGTATTTCCAGTGCGTGATATTCTCTCTTACTTCCAGGTTTTGTACCTGGCCCACCATTTCATTCACGGTTTTATAACCCAGCTCTGCCATTATTTCTCTCAACTCCTGTACAATGAATTTGAAGAAATTCACCACGTGATCAGGATTGCCGGTAAAGCGTTTTCTTAATTCGGGATCCTGCGTAGCTACACCGACAGGGCAGGTGTTCATGTGGCATTTACGCATCATGATGCATCCTTCTACTACCAAAGCGGCAGTGGCAATACCCCATTCTTCAGCACCCAATAATGCAGCAACAGCGATATCACGTCCCGTTTTCATCTGACCATCTGCCTGTACCACAACACGGCTACGCAGTTTATTTTTTACCAGGGTCTGGTGTGTTTCTGCTAAACCCAATTCCCATGGAAGACCCGCATGTTTAATAGAACTTACCGGTGAAGCTCCTGTCCCACCATCATGGCCGGCGATCAATACCACGTCTGCCTTCGCTTTGGTAACACCTGCGGCTATAGTGCCTACTCCCGCTTTACTCACGAGCTTTACACTGATCCTTGCTGCTCTATTGGCATTTTTTAAATCGAAAATCAACTGAGCAAGATCTTCGATAGAATAAATATCATGGTGTGGTGGCGGAGATATCAAACCAACACCCGGCGTGGAATGTCTTGTTCTTCCGATCCATTCATCAACTTTATGACCAGGCAATTGTCCGCCTTCACCCGGCTTGGCGCCCTGTGCCATTTTTATCTGAAGTTCGTTCGCTTCCGTCAGGTATAAACTGGTAACGCCGAATCTTGCTGATGCCACCTGTTTGATAGCACTGCGCATAGAATCACCGTTTGGTAGAGGCTCATATCTTCTTTCATCTTCACCACCTTCACCCGTATTACTTTTACCACCGAGCCGATTCATCGCAATAGCGAGTGTAGTGTGTGCTTCCCAGGAGATAGAGCCAAAGCTCATAGCGCCGGTAGCAAAACGTCGGTATATAGCTTCTGCGGGTTCTACTTCGTCAATGGAAATCGAAGACCGGTTCTTTTTGAATTGAAACAGACTTCGTAACGTGCAGGCCTTTTCACCCTGATCGTTCACCAGCTTCGAATATTTTTTGAAAGTGGCGTAATCATTTCTCTTCGTTGAATCCTGCAACAAATGGATCGTTTGCGGGTTGAATAAATGGAATTCACCTTTACGTTTCCATTGATAAAAACCGCCAACCGGTAATCGATCCACCGGTATATCTTTTTTACTGAAAGCAAAGAAATGCTTTACGAGAGCCTCCCTGGCTATCTCGTCAAGCCCCATCCCTTCAATTCTTGAGGTAGCGCCGGTAAAATATTTATCTACTACATCTTTATTAAGCCCTAAAATTTCAAATATTTGTGCTCCCTGGTAAGACTGCAGGGTTGAGATGCCCATTTTAGAAAACACTTTCAATAAACCTTCATTAACGGCTTTGATAAAGTTTTTCTTTAATTGGTCTTCCGACTGTTCGGTTTGTAGTTTTCCTGTTTCCTTCAAGTCACGAATAGAGGACAATGCCAAATAAGGGTTGATAGCGGTGGCGCCGAATGCGATCAAACAAGCGAAATGATGTACTTCCCAGGCATCGCCAGCTTCTACAATGATACCAACCTGGCCTCTCATTCCCTTGCGGATAAGATGGTGATGAATCGATGATACCGCGAGCAACGAGGGGATAGGAGCATGATCCGAGTCGATGGCCCTGTCCTGTAATATCAATACTTTAAATCCAACATTAACAGCATCTACCGCATACCGGCAAAGACGATCCAGTGCTGATTTTAGTGAACCCGGCTTATTGTCAGCCCTGAAATAACATTGTAAGGTTTTGGCCTGGAATAGACCCGTATCAATACTTCTTATTTGTTCCAGTTCATGATTATTCAATATTGGTTGTTTCAACGCTACACTATGGCAGGTCAACGGATCTTCTATCAACAAATTTCCATTGTTGCCTGCAAAACTTGCCAGTGACATGACCAATCTTTCCCGAATAGGATCAATTGGCGGATTGGTGACCTGCGCAAATAATTGTTTGAAATAACTACTGAGATGCTGTGGCTGATCACTCAATATCGCCAGCGGAGTATCGGTCCCCATCGAACCGATCGGTTCTTTTCCATCCAATGCCATTGGCGCAATGATGGTATCAAGATCTTCCGTGGTATAACCGAATGCTTTCTGGTATTTGAAAACCTGGTCATGTTCCAGGTGAGTAAACATGATGCGTGGTTCAGGAAGTTCCTCCAGCCGGATCTTGTATTTATTCAGCCATTCTGCGTAAGGTTTGTGAGAACAGATATCCTGTTTCAATTCTTCATCACTAATGATTTTTCCTTTTTCCATATCCACCACGAACATCTTTCCAGGCTGCAATCTCCCTTTTTCTTTGATATTAGTCGGGTCAACCGGAAGAACACCTGCCTCAGATGCCATAATAACCCGGTCATCTTTTGTCACGCAATATCTCGATGGACGCAGACCATTCCTGTCCAATGTAGCGCCGATGATCTTCCCATCGGTAAAGGATATCGACGCAGGGCCATCCCATGGTTCCATTAAAGCAGAATGGAATTCATAAAAAGCTTTTTTCAACGGATCCATTTGTTCGTTGCCATCCCATGCTTCAGGAATCAGCATCATCATCACATGAGGCAATGAACGACCAGTGAGTGTCAACAATTCAATCACATTATCAAGACAAGCGGAATCACTCTGACCTTGTGTTACAACAGGAAGCAACATTTCCATTTCTTCTTTGCTAAAGAAGGGTGAAGTAAATCCCTTTTCACTTGTCTTTAGCCAGTTCAGATTACCCTGAAGCGTGTTGATCTCACCATTGTGAGCGATATAACGGAACGGCTGTGCCAGTTTCCATGATGGAAAGGTATTGGTAGCAAATCGGGAATGCACCAATCCAAAAGCGCTAACCATTCTTTTGTTGCTCAGATCGGTAAAATATTTTCTTACCTGTGTGCTCGTTAATTGTCCTTTGTAGACAATAGTCTTATACGAAAGAGAAGCGATATAAAAACCGATCTCATCTTTTTTTACGGTGTTTAGTATAGTATGGCTGGAAAAATTGCGAAGTACGAACAGTTTACGCTCAAATTCTTCAGGATCCGAAATATGATCAGGGCACGCAATAAAAACCTGTTCCATTTCAGGCTCTACGCTTAGTGCCGTAGGTCCAATATCGCTGGTGTTGACAGGTATCTTACGGTAAGCCAGGATCTCCAAACCCAATATCTCTGCCGTTCGGTTAAATATCTCGCGGCATTCTTCCCTCAATCTTATTTCTTTGGGAAAGAAAATAACTCCGACGCCGTATTTGCCAAAGGAGGGGAGATGAACACCCAGTTTTACACATTCGTCAAAGAAAAACTCATGCGGTGTTTGTATCATTATGCCGGCGCCATCACCGCTGTTGGCATCACAACCGCAAGCACCGCGGTGTTCCATGTTTTCCAATACGGTCAACGCATCAGAAATATGCTGATGTGACTTACTGCCTTTGATATTGGCTACAAATCCGATACCGCAGGCGTCATGCTCAAAAGATGGGTGGTATAAACCAGTATTGCTTGCCATAGGCAACGTATAATTTTAGATAGTTTATAAAAAAAGCCTCAAAGGGCTGAATGAATAGCAAGCAAGCCTGTAAATTACTTAATTTTTCTCAAAAAACGGGTTGGATTTATTCAGAATTTACCAGAAATTATGTGGATTAATAGCAGTTTTTGACCATGGTCAAGGTCCTCGATCTCATTCCCTTATCTTTCCCCTTGCTCCCTGCTTCACTTTGTTCGTGGTCGCAATGAACGGGAAGGTCAGTGTTGCATTACTTATCCAAACTTCATCACTACTGTATCAGCTTCATATTTGTTTTCATCATTTTCGAAGACTCGGAAAAATTGCAGGGTTTCCGAAAAGCGAGGGCTGTGTGTCGGTGGCTTCCACTGTCGGGGGAAGTCGGATGGGCGCCCGTTTGTCTTTTATACCAAATACCCAAACAGCGTATCATCTTTATTCAGCTCGGTATAGCTGATATTAGCTTCATCCAGGTTCTTCATCAATATTTCATAATCTGCTTTGCTTTGCAATTCGATGCCAACTAAAGCCGGACCATTTTCTTTATTCGTCTTTTGCATGTATTCAAAGCGGGTGATATCGTCAGTCGGTCCAAGGACATTGTTGACAAATTCCTTCAAAGCTCCGGGCCGCTGCGCAAAATTTATCAGGAAATAATGTTTGAGACCTTCGTATTGCAGGCTTCTTTCTTTGATCTCCTGCATGCGGTCGATATCATTGTTGCTTCCGCTAACAATGCAAACTATACTTTTCCCTTTTATTTCTTTGGCAAAATCATCCAGTGCCGCGATCGACAGGGCGCCTGCCGGTTCCACTACGATTGCGTCCTCATTGTATAATTTCAGAATGGTGCTGCAAACTTTTCCCTCGGGCACGAGGCGCATATCGTCCAGTACGTCTTTGCAAATAGAGAAAGTAAGGTCACCCACCCGTTTTACCGCTGCGCCATCCACAAATCTTTCGATATGGGATAAAGTAACCGGCCTGCCTGCTTTCAAGGCTTCGTACATCGAGGGTGCACCTTCCGGCTCAAGACCTATGAGTTTTGTTTTGGGTGAAAAAGTTTTGAAATAGGAACCAACTCCTGCACTAAGGCCACCACCTCCGACTGGAATAAAAACAAAATCAATTTCATGGAGCTCCGTCAAAATCTCGACTCCAACAGTTCCCTGTCCTTCAATGATGCGGATATCCTCAAAGGGAGGTATGAAAGTTAATCCATTTTCCTCCGTGAAATGTTTGGCAGCCACAGCACAATCATCGTAGGTATCACCAATCAGCCTGATCTCGATACTGTCCTCACCAAACATTTTGGTTTGATTGACTTTCTGTTTGGGGGTAATAATAGGCATGAATACCATTCCTTTTACACCCAATTTTTTACAGCTGTAAGCAAATCCCTGTGCGTGATTACCAGCACTGGAACAAACAACACCTTTAGCAAGTTGATCTGCCGCCAAACTGCTCATCATGTTGTATGCACCCCTCAGTTTGTAACTTCGGACAACCTGCAGGTCTTCTCTTTTCAGATACACATTGCACTGATACTTGCGGGATAAATTGATATTTAATTGAAGAGGTGTTTTGTTTACAATAGATCGTAAACGTTCTGCTGCCCCGGCAAAATCCAGGGAAGATGTATTTGTTTTCAGTTGCTCCATTTTCTCACTATTTCACTTTTACCCATTAACAGAACTCTTTTTTGAAACGGGTATAACCTGGCAAGTATTTTATTTCAGGAGTGAAATCCCGGCTTGCGCCGGGACGTCTGCTCCATGAATTGACCGGTAAACCGGACCTGACCAGGGACTACTCCGTAAAAATCTTCATCCCAATAACTATAGGGACAACAAAATATTATCCGACTGATTGTGTCTTTTCTGTCTGATGCCTGAACGTTTCTTTTACGTGTGGGCTGGTTTCAAAGGGCGCAGCAGCTGCTGGTTGGTTTTCAGGCCTTAGGCTGCGAACTGTTTTGCCTGCCTGCCATAATTCACTTTCTCTTAATTCTTTCAATTCAACTTCCAGCTTTTCACGATAATCAGCTTTGCTGTTGCTATCGATAGAACGTTGTGATTCTTTACCGGCTGCTACACTTTCGTAAAGTTCTTTGAATACTGGAGCTGTTGCGTCACGGAATTTTTTCCACCAATCCAGTGCACCACGTTGTGCAGTAGTGGAGCAATTGGCATACATCCAGTCCATACCATTTTCTGCTACCAATGGCATCAATGATTGCGTTAGTTCTTCTACTGTTTCATTGAAAGCTTCACTTGGTGTATGACCTTTGTCTCTCAATACCTGATATTGCGCAGCGAAAATCCCCTGGATAGCGCCCATCAATGTTCCTCTTTCACCGGTAAGATCAGAGTATACTTCTTTTTTGAAATCCGTTTCAAACAAATAACCGCTTCCGACAGCAATGCCCAATGCTACTACTCTTTCAAATGCTCTGCCGGTTGCATCCTGGAAAATAGCATATGAACTATTCAAACCTCTACCCTGCAAAAACATTCTGCGTAAAGAAGTTCCTGAACCCTTTGGCGCAACAAGGAATACATCTACGTCTTTCGGAGGAATGATGCCGGTTTGCTCATTAAAAGTGATACCGAAGCCATGCGAAAAGTATAATGCTTTACCGGGGGTCAAATGTTTTTTAACGGTTGGCCACAACGCGATCTGGGCTGCATCGCTCAACAGGTAGCAAATAACCGTACCTCTTTGCAAAGCTTCTTCAATTTCAAACAAGGTTACTCCCGGCACAAATCCATCCCGTATAGCTTTGTCCCATGTTTTGGAATCTTTACGCTGACCAACAATTACATTGATACCATTGTCTTTTTGATTCAATGCCTGGCCGGGGCCCTGCACGCCGTAGCCGATCACCGCTACTGTTTCATTTTTCAAGATTTCTTGTGCTTTGCTCAACGGAAATTCTTCCCGTGTTACGACATTTTCCAATGTGCCGCCAAAATTTAGTTGTGCCATTTTTATTTGTTTAAAAGTTGAATATTAAAAGTTAGCCTTTGTTACTCCATAATGATTGAATCGCTTTGGCGCATTCTTCTAAAAATCCTGCATCTTCTTTACTAAATGCATTTTTGGTTTCGCTTTCCGCATCAATGGTGCCTCTTACGGTCTCATTG
>JANOCH010000086.1:0-11509 GCA_031412015.1 Chitinophagaceae bacterium | reverse complement strand
CACCAACGGCAGTCTGCGCACCTTATACAGCCGTGTTCACCAATACATCGGTAGGTGGGCAGACTTTCCAATGGAATTTTGGTGACCCTGCATCAGGCGCTGATAATACATCTACGCTTGCGAACCCTACTCACTTCTATGCAAGCCCGGGTGTTTACACCATCACGATGGTGGCTACTGACCCCAATACCTGTAATATAACCGATGCGACTTCCCTTACTCTTACCGTGTCTGATAGACCTACAGCCAATTTTAGTTTTACACCAACAACGCCGGTAGAGAATACTCCAAATATTTTTAGTAATTTATCTTCTGCCAATGCCGTTAGTTTTAAATGGATATTCGGTGATGGAGATACATTGGCTACGGCTTCCAGAAGTAACGTTGAGCATCAATATAATACTTCCGGAACTTTTAATGCATGTCTTGTCGCATTCAATAGTGTTGGTTGCGCCGATACATTGTGCCTGCCGGTTACCACTATTATTGTTCCGGGTCTCGATGTTCCCAATGCGTTTACTCCCAACAGTGGTGATGTCAACAGTGTGATATTTGTACGAGGTTTTGGCATCGCTAAAATGCGCTTCATTATCTGGAACCGTTGGGGACAAAAGGTATTTGAAACCGGCAACCGTTTAGAAGGCTGGGATGGAAAAGTGAAAGGAGTTGTTCAACCAATGGATGTATATGCCTATACGCTGGATGTTGAATTCTTTGACGGAACGCGAACAACCAAAAAGGGTGATATAACGTTAATAAGATATTAAAGGGATTAAAAGAGAAAAGGAGGAAAAGAGATATGCAGTCAGTTAGAAATATTTTGTCAATGATAGCCTGTGCCTTCGGCCTTGTGTCATATTCCTGTGCTCAGGATTTGCATTTCTCACAATTCATGAACTCGCCGCTTACGACTAACCCTGCCAACACAGGATTTATGCCGGAAGGTGATTACAGGTTGGGTATTAATTACAGGAATCAATGGGCCTCTGTAATGACGATCCCCTATAAAACCATGAGTGCATTTGGAGATGCGCAAATATTGCAAAATGAAAACAGTGATGGTTGGGTTGGTGTTGGCGGAGTGATCCTGAGAGATGTGGCGGGTTCCGGTAATCTCACGTCTACCAAGGTGTATGGTTCGGTAGCCTATCACCAGATGCTAAACCTCGGAAGCCTGTTAAGTTTAGGATTCAATGTGGGTTGGGCCAATAAACGTATCAACACGGCAAACCTGACTTTCCCCAGTCAGTGGAATGGTAAATTTTTTGACGTGAAGCAAACGGGTCTGGCTCCCCAATTGGACAGGAACAGTATCAGCTACCTGGATATACAAGCTGGTATGAATTACGCCTATTTCCCCGATGAAAATACCTACTTCAATCTTGGTTTTTCTACGGCGCATCTCAATCGCCCGAGGGAGTCATTCTTTGATGAAAAATCAGGTGTTGATAACCGCATACCGGTCCGGCATACAGCCTTTGTCAATGGTAGCTTTAAGGTAAATGATCAATGGATCATTAATCCTAACTCTTATGTCTCCTTGCAGGCGAAGTCCTATGAGTGGTTATTAGGTGCAAATGCTCATTATAATTTATCAGGGGATGGAAAAAATGTATTGATCGGCGGGCTCTACTACCGGAGCGGTGATGCGATAATCCCCATGGTTGGTCTTGGGTTTAAAGATTACAATTTCACTTTTACATACGACGCTACTATATCTACCTTAAAAAATTATAACGGCTCCCGTGGTGCTTTCGAATTCTCGCTGGTCAAGCAAGGCGTGTTTGACAGCTATAATGGAAACCGTAAGCAATCTATGTGCCCTTCATTTAAGGCGTATTAGCAAGAACCCGGATTTCGAAGCAAACTGAACAGATGATGATAAGAAGATCGACAACCACTTTGTTCGTTTTCCCGATCAAATTAATGACGTCATTAAACAAATTATCAGTTTATAAGTAATGTTGAAAACCGTTGTTACTTTTTCCATTCGATTCCTATAAGTTCTAGTCCTATTTTTTCCCGATTTTTGCAGCGATTATGATTTCAAATACCACTGATAGCCAGGCTGGAGCTACGCTTTCCACCCAACATATTGAATTGTTCAGAAAGATCGTTGGGGACCCTTTTGTTTTGGTTGATGCGGCATCGTTGTTACATTATTCACATGATGAAACAGAAACCCTCAGCTACCTTCCTGAAGTGGTGATCAAACCACGAACCGCGGATGAAATAAGCGCCATCCTGAAAATTTGCAATGGCGATAAAATCCCGGTTACGCCCCGCGGGGCAGGCACTGGTTTGAGTGGTGGTGCGTTGCCACAGTTAGGAGGTGTATTGCTTTCTACTGAAAGGATGAATTCTATTTTAAAAATTGATGAAAGAAATCTGCAGGTAATTACCGAGCCGGGTGTGATCACGGAAACATTGCAGGATGCCGTTAAAGAAAAAGGATTGTTCTATCCCCCGGATCCAAGCAGCCGTGGTTCCTGTTTTATAGGAGGCAATATTGCGGAAAACAGTGGTGGTCCCAAGGCGGTAAAGTATGGTGTGGTTAGAGACTATGTATTAAATCTTGAGATGGTTTTGCCATCGGGTGAAATAATCTGGACGGGTTCGAATGTATTGAAGAATTCAACAGGGTATAATCTTACTCAACTGGTTATAGGAAGCGAAGGAACGCTGGGTATCGTTACGAAAATCGTATTAAAGCTGATCCCTTTTCCCAAATATGATCTGCTGATGCTGGTTCCCTTTGCTTCATTGGAAAAAGCAAGCGAAGCTGTAAGCGCTATTTTCCGGGCGGGGTTTACACCAAGTGCATTGGAACTGGTGGAAATTGATGCATTGAAGATCGTCAGCAAGATGGTCGACAGTTATGCCGTACCTGTTACGGATGATATAGCCGCTCATCTTATTATTGAAGTTGACGGCAACAACATGGATATATTAATGAGTGAGATGGAACAGATCGCCGAACTGATGGGATTGTATGAGGGCGGTGAGGTTTTCTTTGCCGATGATGCGCAACAAAAAGCCGAATTATGGAAGCTGAGACGCCGCACGGCCGAAGCGGTAAAAATTGCCGGCTATACGATTGAAGAAGATACCGTAGTGCCTCGGGCCGAACTACCGGCATTGGTAAAGGGTGTTAAAGAATTGGGACTTCAGCACGGCTTTCACGCGGTATGTTATGGACATGCCGGCGATGGCAACCTTCATATCCGGATCAAAAAAGAAGGAACTCCCAACAGCTATGGCAATGTTGAAATGACCAAAAGCCTGAGAGCATTATTTGAGTTAACAAAAAATTTAGGAGGTACGATCAGTGGTGAGCATGGTGTAGGCCTTGTTCAAAAACCTTACATGGATATTATGTTTGATGAGGCTCAGCTGCGTTTGATGCGTGGAATAAAAAAAGTATTTGACCCCAATAATATTTTGAATGCCGGAAAAATTTTCGATCCATGAGTAGCTCATCAGCCGCTTCATCTGCTTCTGCTAAAGAAAGCCTGAAAGCCACGTTGATAATATTTTCAGGTATTGTAACTGGAGTCTTTGTGTTCATGCTCGTGGCAATTTTCACAAACCAGGCAAAAGGTCCTCTCGTAACTGATCTTAGTAAATATGAAGCGAATATTATATGGGGAGTCGGAATATTTTGCCTGGCATGTTTGGTTATCGCAAGACGGATGTTATGGAAAGGCATAACAGCTGCTAAAAATTCTTTAAACCCGTTGCACGATAAACTAACCCAATACCGTTCTTCGTTGATCAGGTACCTGGTATTATGCGAGGTGCCGGCTTTGTTAAGCATTATTTTATTTATACTTACCGGTAATTTTGTATTCCAGGTATTCGCTGCCGTCCTTTTAGGATTTATGTTAGCGGCGGCTCCCATTCGAAGTAGAGTTGTTGCAGCGTTGGAGTTAGATGGGTCAGGACAAGGCGAACTGGACTAATTTTATTTAATCAAAAAGACAGACTATGAAAAAGACAGGATTTATTATTTTATTTATTTGTTTAAGTGCAGCATCCTTATTGGCCCAGGATAGAGAAGGTGAGGAAAGAGAAAAGGGGTTTAAAAAAGAAAATCTATTTACAGGCGGAAGTGTAACGCTTTCATTTTTTAATGGCCAGACACTGTTGGGTGCTAATCCTGTTTTTGGCTATAAGTTGGCCGATTGGGCAGATGCAGGACTTGCATTAAATTTTTTATACAACGGATCAAGGGACTATTATGAATTTAATGATAAGATCAGGCAGACTGTTGTAGGTCCCGGGGTGTTTGCAAGATTATACCCTGTCAGGTTTCTTTTTGTGCAGGCTCAATTTGAGCGAAATTTCACTACGCTAAAATACATCCCCAGCCCCGGCAGTGTGAGCTATACAAAGGATAAAATAAAGGCAAATGCGAATTCATTATTATTAGGCGCGGGTTTTGCCCAGGGCAGGGAAGAAGGATCTACTTCTTTTTATTACATCTCTTTATTGTTTGATGTGCTAAAGAATATTAATTCTCCTTACGTAAACGTGAACTACGATCCCGGTAACCCGGCCAACCAGCGGGTCACCATGGTGCCAATTATCAGGGCGGGAGTAAATATTGGCTTGTTCCAGGGAAGATACAGGTAATCGTTATAAATGACTGCTTATTTCAGCCGGTGTACTAATGATGATGATCCTTTTCCGCGCGGCTTCATATAAAAAATTCTCTTCCTGCATCTTACCAATATGAGCTATCAGGTGATCATAAAATCCACCGGAGTTTAGAATGAAGATCAGCTTATCGTGGATGGATAGCTGATTCCAGGTAACCATCTCAAATAGTTCATCAAGCGTACCAAAGCCACCGGGAAGTATAATAGCCGCGTCACAGAGGTCGTACATTTTCTTTTTCCGGATATGCATGTCATCAACAATAAATAATTCTGAAATACCTGTATGTTGTCTTTCCCACTCCACCAATACCTGCGGGATGACGCCGATCACTTTGCCACCATTCGTCATCACTTCATCAGCGATTTTCCCCATGATGCCTACATTGCCGCCACCATAGATGAGGGTAATATTATTTTGGGCCATTAATTTCCCGAGTTGAATGGTATGATCGGTAAAGAGAGGATTGTTTCCATTTTTTGAACCACAAAAAACCGCCAGTGAATGAATGGGCATAGAGATATAAATTTTCACAAAGGGAATATAAATTTGGCTATCTTCAAAACATTGTAGCATTAAAACCCAATACTTAATAAAAGCATCACTATGTCAGCAGGTTTATTGTTCTCATTTGTTATAGGGTATTTTGTTCTTCTGCTTGTGGTAGCCTGGTATACTTCCCGCAATTCAAATAACGATTCTTTTTTTATTGGTAACCGCAATAGTAATTGGATGCTGGTTGCATTCGGCATGATAGGAACATCTTTGTCTGGAGTTACGTTTGTGAGTGTACCGGGTGGTGTCGGCCGGGAGTCGTTTGCTTATTTCCAAATTGTAATAGGTTATGTAATCGGTTATATCGTTATAGCTTATGTGTTATTACCATTGTATTATCGCCTGCAGCTTACTTCTATTTATAATTACCTGAGTAAAAGACTGGGATTTTATTCGTATAAAACAGGAGCCTCTTTTTTTATACTTTCCCGCACTTTGGGTGCTACTGCAAGATTATACCTGGTAGTTAAAATTTTACAGGATGCTATTCTTTCCAGCTTTGGCGTTCCCTTTTGGGTTACTACACTTATTATACTGGCGATGATATTGATATATACTTACGAGGGCGGCGTTAAAACAATTGTATTTACGGATACATTACAGACCAGTTTTATGCTTACCGGGCTGATCGTTTGTGTTATTTATATTTTACAGGCAATGGATATGAGCTTTGGTTCTGCCCTCTCTGCAATGGGTGAGAAAGGATATTCAAAGATCTTTTTTACAGACCCGCACAGTAAGTTGTTCTTTTTAAAGCAAATACTGGCCGGGGCATTTATTACCATTACTATGACTGGTATGGACCAGGAGATGATGCAGAAAACTATTTCAGTAAAACGGTTGGGTGATTCACAAAAGAATATCCTTACGTTGTCAGGAATTATGGTAGTAGTTATAATGTTATTCCTTTTTCTTGGTGGTTTATTATATTTATACGGGTCGCAGCAGGGGATAACAGCGACAGGCGATAAACTTTTTCCTCACCTGGCTTTGCATCATATGCCACCCATAGTTTCCGTTATATTTATCATCGCATTGATATCAGCTTTGTTTCCCAGCGCTGACGGCGCCATTACAGCACTTACTTCTTCTTTTTGTATTGATATACTCGGTATGCAACGCCGGGAAGACTGGACAGAAAAAGAAAAGAAAACGATCCGGCAACGGGTACATCTTTTTGTGGCGTTTGTATTCCTGCTGTTTGTACTTGTGTTTTATAAAATTAATAACCCAAGTATGATTGGCGTTATTCTGAAAGTAGCTGCATATACGTATGGACCTCTATTGGGTTTATTTACTTTTGGCATTATCACTAAAAGACAGGTTACCGATAAATGGGTACCCCTCATTTGTATCAGTTCGCCAATAATTTGTTTCTTCCTTGATAAATTTCAAAGACAATTATTCGGCTCGTTTGAATTGGGGCTGGAATTATTGGTCATAAATGGCTTCCTAACCTTTATTGGCTTAATGTTGGTTTCTAAAAAACAGGAACTTTCAATATAGTGTTAAGTTTACTTTGTCGCATTTTTGATGCCATTGCTACACAGATTTGAAGTGTATTTGCCGTGAATCCGTGGCAATCTTAATCGTCAATTTGTCATTAACATAACACTAGATAGAAAGTCTTAATTAAATTTGCCTTTGTTGAAATTTTCAGATGTGGAATTAATACATCCATTGGCTCAGCAGTATGCAGAAGCTTTCTCAACACCAGAGGACGAATTACTGCATGAGATAAGCCTGTTCACCGTACAAAAGCATCCTGAGCATCACATGCTCAGCGGGCATTTACAGGGCAAATTGCTGGAAATGATCAGCCGGATGATACAGCCCAGGCGTATTTTGGAGATCGGCACTTTTACCGGCTACAGTGCCTTATGTTTGGCAAAAGGGCTGACATCGGGGGGACAATTGCATACGATTGAGGTCAGGAAGACGGAATCCGCCATTGCTAAAGGCTTCTTTAACAGGTCTTCTTTTAGCCGCCAGATAATTTTACATACAGGAAATGCGTTAAGTATTCTCCCGGCGCTCAGGGAAACCTGGGACCTGGTATTTGTGGACGCTGATAAAGTGTCATATATTGATTATTTTAAACTTGTTTTACCGCAGGTGAGGCAAAACGGGTTTATCTTGGCAGACAATATTTTCTTTCATGGAGAGGTCTTGACTCCTCAAGTAAAAGGAAAAAGTGCGAAGGCCATACAGGAATTCAATGAATTCATCCGGGAAAGAACTGATATTGATAAAATGATCATAACCCTTCGCGATGGTATGTACCTGATACGGAAATTGTAGAACGTTGCAGCCTAAACGAAAAACAGGGTGCCTAAACTGTAAATATTTAAACTTTCTTCTTATCCCATGCAAGCTGTTAGATTTTACTTTCTTACTATTTTGTTAACCATAGGCTTTGCTGGCCTGGCCCAGCAAGTTGATGTTATTCGCAATTATATCGAGACCTACAGGGATATTGCCATAGCTGAAATGCAGCGTACAGGTGTCCCCGCTTCAATAAAACTTGCCCAGGGCATTCACGAAACAACGGCCGGCACCAGTGACCTTGTAAGAAGGTCCAATAATCATTTTGGCATTAAGTGCAAATCAAACTGGACAGGTGAGTCGGTATCCCATACAGATGATGCGCCACATGAATGCTTTAGAAAATACGACGAGCCATCTCAATCTTATAAAGATCATTCCGATTTTTTGAAAGGCAGCAATCGTTATGCGTCTTTATTCAACCTCGACCCGCTTGACTATGAAGGCTGGGCCAATGGATTAAAAAAGGCCGGATATGCTACCAATCCCAGGTATCCACAGATCATTATTAAGCTAGTCGAGACTTATCAGCTACAGGATTATACCCTGATTGCTCTGGGAAAGATGCCTCCAAAGCAAGATATGCTCGCAAAAAATGGTAATGAAAATAATAATGAAGAAGTTGTTTCTGCATCGGTTACAGGCTTAATAGAACCCAAGCCCGATTATCCTTCCGGTGAATTTAAGATCAATGACACAAAGGTAATTTATGCCACGGCGGGAACGTCTATGTTATCCATTGCACAACTATATAATGTTCCTCTTAAAAGAGTATTTGAATTTAATGAATTAGAAGAGACTGAAACCCTTCCAAAAGATCAGCTTATTTACCTGCAGCGGAAAAGAAAGACCGGGGACAATGAATTTCATTTAGTTAAACCGGGAGAAACCTTACGGGATATTGCACAGGAAGAAGGCATCCGTATGGAATCGTTACTGGAGTATAATCATTTGCAAAACTATATGCAGCCCGCAACCGGAGAACAATTATTTTTGCGCAGGAAAGCTCCTGCTACACCAAGATTAGCAAAAAATACGGTGGCGAATGCCAACATCAATTGATGGTAGCAAGCCGGGGTAAATAATTAATCTCAACAATTTCTATCCATGCCGGTTGTAAAAGTACATGACAAATCTTTTGACACTTATTTATCGGAAGAAACGATCCTGAATCGTATCAAAGAAATGGCGGCGGCGATCAATAAAGACTATGCGGGCAAGCGACCTTTTTTTATCGCCATTTTGAATGGCTCCTTCATGTTTGCTTCAGACTTGTTTAAACAATTGAATATCGATGCGGAAATTTGTTTTATAAAACTGGCTTCCTATAAGGGTTTGAAATCTTCCGGAAATGTTGTTACGTCGATAGGTCTTGATGACGATCTTTACGGCAAAGATGTCGTTATAGTAGAAGATATTGTCGACACAGGTAAAACACTGCATAATTTCCTTCCCAGGTTATTGCATCAGCAGCCCCGCTCCCTCAAAATAGCCACCTTATTGCATAAGTCGGCAGCTACTCAATATCATCTTACGCTAGATTATATCGGTTTCGACATTCCGGATAAGTTTGTTGTTGGTTATGGATTGGACTATGACGGGCTGGGAAGAAATTTTAAAGAGATTTACCAGCTAGTGTAGTTGTTATCCTGATCAAATCGGGTGTTAATGGGTAAAATCCCTTACCGTTAATACGCTTTTCACGAATCCGGAGCAATGATATCTTACCACAAGCTTTTTTGCTTAAAAAGCATAAACACTAAAACTTTCATCGTCTTTTTTATAACTTTCGCACATAATATGTCCAGTTGAAAATTGCTTGCTACATACTTATAAATTTTTTGGTCGGTTCGTCAGCCTGGTGCCAGCAATTTTACCTGCGGGGCGAAGTGAAGGATGAATCGGGGAATCCACTGCAAAATGTCACTATTCTGCACCTAAGAACCGGCTATGTCTATAAAAGCGGGTCAGTTGGGACTTTCGGTATCAATATCGATCACCGAGTTGATACGTTTAATTTTTCCATGGATGGTTACCGCCCGGAAAAAATAGTCGCCAATGCTGATAACTACCTGTCGGTTCACTTAAAGCTGGCTCCCGCAAACCGTACCACCACAAGGGCAAACAAACTATTGTCCTTCACGAAAGGGATCGCCAGGGAGGAGCAAAAAAAATGGTTTGCCGGCGACGAAACATATGCAAGGATCATTGAGAACCAATTTATACAAGCCCGTTCTTATCCCAGTACTAATGTGTCGCTGAATATTGACAGAGCTTCTTACAGTAATATCAGGCGCTTTCTGGTGCAGGGTTCCATGGTGCCTCCGGATGCGGTCAGGATCGAGGAAATGTTAAACTATTTTAATCTTAATTATATCGAACCAAAGGGAAAAGATCCTTTTGGAATCAAAACTAAGCTTACCTCATGTCCATGGAATTCCAATAACCGTTTGTTTTTTGTAGATCTTTCTGCAAAAAAATTAAGCCTGGAATCACTGCCCCCCAGCAACCTGGTTTTTTTGATCGATGTTTCCGGTTCTATGGATATGGCCAACAGGCTTCCGTTGTTGAAATCGGCATTCAGGTTATTGGTAAATAATCTTAGGGCAAAGGATTCGGTGGCAATAGTGGTATATGGTGGCATTACAGGAACAATGCTGAGTTCAACAAGTGGGGCCGAAAAAGAAAAGATACTAACGGCTATTGATGAGCTGACACCCGGCGGCACTACCCCGGGAGAATCTGGAATCAACCTGGCGTATAGCATGGCAAAGCGACACTTTATTCCGGGTGGTAACAATCGTGTCATACTTGCCACTGACGGTGATTTTAATGTGGGGCTTAAAACAGAGGATGAATTGGATGAACTGATATCAAGGAACCGGGAATCCGGAATATACCTTACCTGCCTTGGAGTAGGGATGGGAAATTATAAGGATTCAAAGATCCAAACGCTGGCCCGTAAAGGCAATGGTAATTTTTCTTACCTCGATAATTTCAACGAAGCGCAAAAAGTGTTGATGAAAGAATTTACGCAAACGCTTTACGCCATTGCTGACGATGCGTATTTGAATGTTGAATTTAATCAGAACTATGTAAAATCGTACCGCCTGCTTGGTTTTGATAATAAGGTGGGAGCATTAAAAGATTCATTGGCTATTGTAGAAGGAGGTGAAATTGGATCCGGTTATTCCATGATGGGAATATTTGAAATTGAATCAGCGACTGCCGGTGATACTATTATGATAGAGCGGTATGCGCAGATCAAATTGCATTACCGGCAGCCGAATGACACCACTCACCGTGTCTTTACACATCGGTCTATTTTTGATTTTGAAGATTTTCCTGATATTGAAAAAAGTTATCGTTTCGCTTCAGCGGTAGCCATGTTTGGATCATTGCTCCGTTCTTCGTCATTTGTAAAAGAAATTGACTGGAACACTATTTTACAACTTGCCAATGAAAGCGCTGATCCTGCCGATCTTTTGCAAAAAGAATTCATCACACTGGTTGAACAAGCTAAAGTTTTGTACTCAAAGGGTAAGAAAAAGAAAAAGAAGAATGATGATTGATGAATGAGATCCTGACCTCCTATTAAAATTCATATATGAATAAAGTTCCAGGCTTGGCTTTCACCCTGGTGTTAAGTTTGTCACTTATCGCCCAGGTACAAAACGAAAAAAATATTCCTGACTGGGGTAAAATTGGCAAAGCTGATTTGGAATTGACGGAATGTGATTTTGATAAAAATGCTGAGGCTATAGTACTTTTTGATGCAGGCGAATTGGTGAGCTACGATTTAAAACCGTTGGAATTAAAACGGCATATTCGCATAAAAATATTGAACAATAAAGGCCTCGAGCAGGCTAATATAAAAATACCTTTTTATAATTATAGAACGGCAGAAAGTATAAAAGATCTGGAAGCTCAAACCATCAATCTGGATGCCTCCGGGAATATAGTAATTAAC
>JANOCH010000085.1:0-2231 GCA_031412015.1 Chitinophagaceae bacterium | reverse complement strand
ATTGCATGTTGCCAATTTTACTGTTCAATAATTTGATAATTCGATAAACATTCCCGGGTATGATTCTTCCATCAATTAACGAACATACCCAATTTGCTTAGATCTGTTTTTCTTTTAACCTGAACCAGGCCACTACCCAAAAGACCGGCGCCCATATATACTTTACCGCAAAAGTTAAAACATCAGTAAGTACCGGTGATAGCTCATACCGCCTATAAGACGTAAAATCTCCCTCGTATTTTCTTAAATGATCCCCGTTCCAGGAGAAACCTTCGTAAAAGGACCCTTTCAATATTTCCATGGAGAAATAAACAAAAAGGAAAATCAATGCTGACCCGACAACCGTTGTTATAACGAATGAGTAACGGGGGAAATAAACGGAACCCAGCATGTAAAAGGATTGCACCGCAAAAAAGCAATAAAGGAAATAAGGAACTATTGCCAGGAAACTGCGGTCGATGTCCCACATCGATCTTCTGAAGGTATAGGCTTGCGGGTCGCCGGCCACTAATGAGTTAACATAGGTAACAGCCATTGATTTTATCAAAAAGAAACAGGCGCAATAAACCACGGTAAAAACCACCACATTATAAAAAATCATGCAGATCAGTTTCTCCAGGTGACTGGCAGGAAAAGCCAGCCAGTAGGTACCTCTTTCTTTATTGCCTAACATTGAAAATGACATACTGGCGAATACAGTACCTGCAATAAAAAGACCAAATAGAAAAATGATGTAAAGAGTGTCTTCCAAATAATATTTTCCATTAGTTATCACCCAAAAAATCATTACAATGCCAAGGATACCCAGCAAAGCCAATGTGGAAAAAATATATAACCTGGAGTTTTCAAACCATTGCTTGCGGATGAGTTGCAGCAGGCGTGGAAAACTAAATGTCGTTGTCATGAGCTGAAGTAATTTTTATGGTTGAGTTTCGGTCCCTAATTATTGTAATACTGATCGTATAGCGTCTCCGTTTGTAACAATGGCTTTATACATTGATGCCGGGTCAGCTTTCTTAATTTTATTCCCGGTAGTGACCTCATTACCCTTTACTGATTGCGATTGATAGCCGGGTTCAGCCGAAGTTCCAAAAACAAAAAACAAGGTTAGCAGGCCGATTAGTATCATTAATAAATACAAACTGGTATTCTCCGATCCTTGTTTAGCTGTCAGTTGCCGTCTTTGGGAGAGAATATATGATGTAGTCATAGTAATAATCTTTAAAGTAAAAGGATAGGTATAATGTTTAATGTTTAATTATTGAAATACTGTACGTATCGCATCGCCATTAGTTACGATGGCCTTATACAGCATCTCCAGGTCAAGCTTTCCCTCCTCATCTTCGGTATTGGTTGTTATAATAGCGCTGCCCTTCAATGACTCTTCTTTATATAATGCATGCTTTATTTCAGCACTGTCAAACGATATTTTGAAACTTAATTTGGAATTGATCCTGTCCACGGTCTGGTCAAAAAGAATTTTTCCTTCGTCAATAACGGTGATACGATCGATCAGGCTCTCCATATCTTTTACCTGGTGGGTACAAATGATGATGCATTTGCTCTCATCGATCGCACCGGCGATCACTTTACGAAACTGGCTCTTGCTCATGATATCCAATCCATTCGTAGGCTCATCCATCAGCAATAAGGAAGTATTACACGCCAGTCCAAAACTGATCAGCACTTTTTTCTTTTGTCCATAGCTCATTTGCTGCAGCTTGTTATCAACCGGTATCTCAAATTCTTTCAGGTAGGTATTAAACTGGTTGTAATCGAACTTTGGGTAAAAAGAAGCATTACAAGCTATGAAGGTGCCGATCGATACATTGGGCAAATAGAACTCCTCCGGCACCATGAATAATTCCTGGAGGAAAACCGGGTTGCGCTGACCGGGATTATAATTAAGCACTTTTACTTTCCCCTGGTTCGGAAACAATAAACCAGCAATGTTGCGGAGCAGGGTCGATTTACCCGTACCATTTTTTCCTAATAACCCATAGATATGACCGGCCTGTAAAGAAAGATTCAGACCAGTAAAGACCTTTTTCTTTTTGTAAGCAAAATGGAGATCCTGGATGTCAATCATGTTTTATCGTTTTAGTGTACTATTGTAGTAGTACAGTACAAATGTAACCATCATTTTGATTCCGCCAAATCTTTTTATGTAAATAATGAAAAGCGGTGAAGTATACCACGCCGGTGTGTAGCCGCCGGGACTGATCCAATAG
>JANOCH010000084.1:0-7611 GCA_031412015.1 Chitinophagaceae bacterium | reverse complement strand
CCTTGGTCTGGATATCACCGGCATTTACCATCCTGTTGCTATAACCGCTAAGTGGATCCATAGGAATAGCTATCAACTGGCGGGTAGCATTTGATTTGTACCAGGAGAAGTCGAGTCCGAGCCTGTTATTGAAGAACCTGGCCTCTGCACCCAGTTCCAATGATTTGATCAGCTCACTTCTTACATTTTCGTCCTTAAGCAACGAGTTACGGATAGCATAAGTATTATTGTTGGGATCCTTCCTGATCTCATAGCCATTATATAAAGTATAAGGAGCGAGGTCATTACCTACGGTAGCGTGAGAAGCCCTCAGTTTAAAGTAATTGATAAAGCGTGGGATGTTCGTACCCATCTTTTCCAGCATCTCGGTTACAACATACGATAAGCTCACAGACGGATAAAAATAAGAGCGGTTTTCCTCGATCAAAGCAGAGGACCAGATGGTTACGCGTATTTCCCTGATGGATATTCAAAACCATCATGTAATGGGTGTGGAGAGGTTTGAATTGCCGTTACAAAAAAATCCTGCGGCGCTTGCTTCCCTGGCGGAAAAAATGGAACAAATGATCCGCAAATCCGGAGTCGATAGAAAGAAGATCATAGGGGCCGGTATTGGTATGCCAGGGTTTATTGATTTTAAAAAAGGGATCAACTACACTTTCCTTAGTTCCGAGGACAAAACGATCACTCAATATCTTTCCGATAAGTTAGGTATCCCTGTTTATATTGATAATGATTCCAGTTTAATTGCTTTGGCAGAGTTCCGCTTTGGGGCTGCCAGAAATCAAAAAAATGCAATGGTCATCAATATTGGCTGGGGCATTGGGCTGGGCATGATACTGAATGGCGAGCTCTTTCGCGGCCACAACGGATTTGCGGGTGAGTTTAGTCATATGTCGCTGTTTAATAATAATAAGTTATGCGTTTGCGGTAAAACAGGTTGTCTTGAAACAGAGGCTTCTTTACTGGTGGTAATTGAAAAAGCAATCGAAGGCTTAAAAAAAGGTCGCTTGTCGGTACTTGGAGACCAGTTTCCATCCGGCCATTATGAGCAGGATTGGGAAGCCATTGTTCATGCAGCCATCAGAGGTGATCGATATGTGGTAGAGTTGTTATCAAATATCGGGTATACTATAGGAAAAGGAGTGGCCATTTTAATACACCTCGTCAATCCCGAATCGGTAATATTGAGCGGAAGAGGCACGTTGGCTGGCAACGTATGGCAGGCGCCTATTCAGCAAGCCCTGAATGAACATTGTATTCCCCGGCTTGCCGTCAACACAACGGTAGCTATGTCCACATTAGGATACCAGGCCGAGCTGATCGGTTCCGCGGCCTTAGTGATGGAAAAACAGGTGAAATAAGCCGCAAAGACCCTTAAACAGGGAAAGAAGTTTCTCAAGATAAAAATGATAGTTAGATCTATTGGTGAGTAAACCTTTTTGATTAAACGGGATACTGTACGATCGCATTCAAACAAGTAAGGATCAAAGCCCGCATATAAGCGTCCAAATCCCGAAATTTGCAGTTCACAAAATGTGTGCAGCAAATAGTTTATGAAACTTTTCCCGGAATCAGCGTATTTCCAACTTGAATTTGACAAAGTGAAGGCATTGCTGGCTAACTATTGCCAGACCGATCATGCCCGCAACAGGGCGGAGCAGCTGCGTATTCATACCCGCAAAGAATTTATTGATACCGAACTCCGGCAGAGTCACGAATACCGCCAGTTGATAAGCAACAGTATTTATTTCCCTAACGATTATATATTGAACCTGGGGAAGGAGTTAAAACTATTATCCATTCCGGGGGCTTTGTTATCAGGAGAACAGTTTTTACTCCTCAGGAAACTCGCGGAAAGTATAGAAAAAATATTTCGCTGGTTTGACCAGGAAAGGAGATCCGCGTATGGGGCTCTCGCCAGGGTGATTGATGATACCTATTACGAAAAAGCGATCATCGGAATGATCGATGATGTATTGGATGAATCAGGCCAGGTAAAAGATAATGCGTCGAATGAGTTGAAAGAAATTCGTCTCAATCTTTACCGCAAACGCAACGAATTGCGAAGGATGTTTGATAAGATAGTTTCTAAATTGAATAAGCAAGGTTACCTGGCGGAGATAGAAGAAAGCTTTATGAATGGCCGCCGTGTATTGGCCGTATTCGCCGAACAAAAGAGAACAGTCAAAGGGATTTTGCATAGTGAGAGTGAAAGCCGTAAAACCGCTTTTGTAGAACCCGAGGAAACCATTGAACTTAATAACCAGGTAAGCGGGCTGGAGAATGACGAGCGAAAAGAAGTGTACCGCATACTTAGGGACCTTACTTCAAAATTATCCGTTTATTCTTCCCTGCTTACTACTTATCACGGGGTAGTAGGAGATTATGATTTTATAAGAGCCAAAGCAAAACTGGCCACCGAAATAAGAGGAGAATTTCCTCTTGTAACTGATAAGGCCCATGTGCATTTGGTACAGGCTTATCACCCGCTGTTATTTCTTTATAATCAAAAATCGAATAAGCCAACCATACCGGTTGATATAACACTGGATGATGCGCAACGAATATTGGTCATAAGCGGTCCCAACGCCGGGGGAAAAACGGTTACGCTGAAAACAATTGGTCTGTTGCAAATGATGGTGCAAAGTGGTTTGCTGGTGCCCGTGCATCCGTCATCGCAGTTTGGGATATTCAAACAACTGATGATCCATATTGGCGATACGCAAAGCCTGGAATTTGAATTGAGCACCTACAGCAGCCACCTTATCCATATGAAACATTTCATGGATAATGCCAACGGTAAAACACTTTTTTTTATCGATGAACTCGGGAGCGGAAGTGATCCGAATTTGGGAGGTGCATTCGCCGAAGTGATATTGCAGGAATTGGCCAAGAAACATGCACTTGGGGTTGTAACTACGCACTACCTGAATTTGAAAGTAATGGCGGGTAAAACAGCGGGCATCGTCAATGGAGCTATGGGTTTTGACGAAAAGAACCTGAGACCGTTATATAAATTGATTGTCGGTAAGCCCGGAAGCTCCTATACGTTTTCCATCGCGGAAAGGATCGGTCTTGATAAATCATTGATCAAAAGAGCCAAAGACCTCGTGGACGATGACCAGTTTCGGTTGGATAAATTATTGAACCGGACCGAGCAGGACCTCAAAGACCTGGAGAAAAAAGAAAGTGAGCTACACCAGTTAGTGCGGGAGAATGAAAAGCTGAAGAGAGAAATGCAGCAGGTTCTCAACAAAGAGAAGCATCTTCAGCAGGTAGAAATTCTTAAGGAGCAAAACAGGGTCTCAGAAGAAAAGATCGCATATCTCAAAGACATGGAGCGAAGACTGAAGCAGATGCTGATAGAATGGAGAAGAGAAGAGAATAAGAATAAAGTGATCAAACAAATGGAAGCCCTGCTGTTTAAAAAGAACGAACAGAAGACCGCGAGCAAGATGCAGAAAAAAATAGACTCCAAATTCGATGAGGTGGGTGGTGAAATAAAAACCGGTGATAAAGTTAAAATGAAACGTAATCACCAGGTGGGAGAGGTAATAGAGATACGTGGCAAAAGAGCCATCGTTAAAATTGGATTATTACCTATGCAGGTTGAAATAAAGGACCTGGTAGTGGTAAAAGAAAAAGTAAATGAAGAATAAATTAGTCTTTAATAAACAGGGCTCTTAATTCCTGTGCGTCGGTGGGTTTCATTTTTCCGCCCAGTATCAGCCTCAATTGTCTTCTTCTTAAAGCTCCTTCGAACAATTTATGTTCTTCTTCTGTCTCTGCCATAAGTTGGGGAACAGACCGGGGTTTGCCGTTAGGATCAAGCGATACAAAAGTGTAATAGGCTTCATTGCTTTTGTATCTATATTGATGCAATGCATCTTCTCCCCAAACCTTCATGTGTACCTCCATGGATGAATTAAATGCACGGGAAACTTTTGCTTCGATATGTACCACATTGCCCAGTTTAATAGGAGATTCAAATGAAATATTATCAACCGAAGCGGTTACCACCGGGGCGCCACAATGTTTCATGGCAGATAAAGCCGCCGCGATATCCATCCAGTACATCAGGCGTCCACCCATCAGGTTTCCAAAGGTATTCGTGTCATTCGGCAACACCAGTTCTGTCATTACAATAAGACTATCGCTAGCTTTCTTTGCCTGCATTGAAAGGAGTTTTGTGCAAATATAGGTCGCAGTCCTTACTTACGCCCATTTATGCAATGGGCAATGCCAATTGATGATCTTTATCCTTTTTCATTTGCGAGAGACATGATTTCCAGAATTGAAAAAATGATTGGTGATAGCTCTTTACCTCCGGGAACAGCCAATCCCTTTCATCTTTTTTACCTGGATAATGAATGAAGGCCGGGTGTTCTTTTGAATAGATAGCCGGGAATTGGCGAAGGCCGGGTATTTCATTTATTTCCCCGACGTAAGTTTGAATGCCTTCAATGTTTTCAGCGAGCGCAAGGACGAATTGCAAGACATTTGGGCTGACAGGAAATTTTTTGAAATGCGAGGGTTCTATCAGCAGAACCCTGTTAGCTTTTTCATTTTTTCTCCAGTTCGGATCAAGATTGTAGGAGTTGTAGATCAGCAACGGCAATTTATTATTTAAAGAAAGTGGTCTTTCAAACCTGGGTATGGGCGTCAAAAGAGATAGCGATATCGTTTCTTCTAATGCCTGGGGTACTTCCATAATAGTTAATTCCTGGTAGGACTTGTCAAGAAAAGTATTCCGCTGATCGCTACAAGTATAGCAATTGATATTTTCCTGGTTGCAATAATATTTTTTGGAAGAAAAGCTACCGGCTACCCATTGCCAGCTGCAAATGTTGCTTGCCAGGTCGCCATCCAGTAAATGATAATACATCCATTGGGAGGGTAATTGCCAGTCGGCTTTGCCAATATTACAGGCTATGCTGGCTACATACATCCGCAGGTGATTATGCATGTAACCGGTCTCATACAATTGGTGGATAGCTTTGTCAACGGACTCAATTCCTGTTGCTGCTTCAACAATAGCTTTATGCAACCGTCGATGCCTGATGCCGCTGTTAGAACGACGGATATCATCAAACATATCATCTTCTAATTGTTGCCAGCTGCGTTGAAAATATTCACGCCAGGCCAGTTGCTGGATGAATCTTTCCATTTCAGAAAAAGTGTATCCTCTGACAAACATCGCTTCGGCTACCTGCTTAACTGAAATAACACCACGGGAAATATAAGGGGATAAACAAGTGACATCGCCGTCTGTGAAATTTCTTGTTCTTGCATAGTCCTTCGGGTCTACTTTGCCGATCCTTTTCAAAATTTCTTCGTATTTGGCAGGGAAATGCATTATAATTATTTGAACACTTTACAACAATAAACTTTTAATTTGGTTGAATTATATGGTCAGGAAAATTCATTGTTTAAATATTGTAAGCTAATGCAACAAAATACTTTGACAAAAGCAGAAACGGACCGTATTATCGAAATGGCCTGGGAGGACAGAACGCCATTTGAAGCCATCGAATCACAATTCGGACTTCAGGAAAAAGATGTTATCATATTGATGCGGTCAAAAAGCAACGCATCAAGTTTCCGTATGTGGCGAAAAAGAATGAATGGTCGGTCAACCAAACATAAATTACTTCGGCAAAAAGATGTAAATCGTTTCAAATGTACCCGTCAGCGTAACATATCAATGAACAAGATCAGTAAACGATAATCTCCCGGTCCTGATTCTGTCAATTATTGCTATCTTATTGAGGCGATTTGAATCGCCGGCATTTGCCGCTGCAATATTTTACTTCTTCCCAAACCTTTTCCCATTTTTTACGCCACGCAAAGGAACGTTTGCAGGTAAGGCAAATTTTTACAGGCAGCTGCTTTTTTTTTACTTGTTTCATAAACTGTTCAGGAAATTCCCGGCTATATTTAAATGGCGTTGTTGTTTATCTGCCGGCATTTTATCAAACGTTTTTACAAGGATGCCTAACCTGCGACTTTTCAATAAAAGTTCCAGTATACATGCATAAAACGCCAGAACAAGCCATCCTATGTTTGCCGCCATGTTCCTTTGACAGGGTATAAAAAAGAAAAAGCATTTCCACAGTTTGGTGAAAAGGGTTTCGACACATATTCTTTTGCTTCTTTTACATAAATGTTTCCTCGGGGAAACTGACGGCAGAAACTTATTCATTCTTTGGGAACTTTTGCCGGTTCTCTGAATCAACTGTCCATTTTTCTCCTTTTGGTCGTCCGTTCTTTTCAAGCAACAAGGCTCTTTTCCTCCGCTGCCAGGTATACAACTCTGTCTGAAAAAATGTTTTCTTTTTACTGAAAAATTCTTCCACATCATTAAATTGGTTTAGAAAATTGCGTGAAGGGTATTTTATAACTGATATATCAGCATGTTTACAACTCTCCTTTATTCTTTTTTCCCACCAGTTGTCAACTGTGTCTGTATAATGAATGGTTTTTATTCTTAGTTGGTGCAAATATTGTATCATTTTTCTTATATCGGAATGCGGGTAAATGGAATCTATATATTCAACCCGGCTCTTTTTCTCCAGCTGTCGCGGATTATTTTTCATTCAAGCCCGGTGCAGGATAATATTCCTTTATGAAAATGATATTGCCGAAAGAATAGCTTTTCTTCAACAAGAAAAAGGGTTTGCCCGGCAATGGCTGCGGGATGGATTTTAAAAAGCTGGTCGGGAAAATGATATCATCCGCAGTCATATTCATTTTTCAATAAACAATTTCAGCAGCACTTTGTTTAATAACAAAATCAAAACATGGAAAATCTCAAAGGTAAAAACGTACTGGTAACAGGCGCAACGGGCGGTATTGGCTCCGCTACGGTAAAGTTATTGACCGGCAGTGGCGCTTCAGTGTTTGTTTCAGGAAGAAATGCTGAGAAATTAAAGGCAATCGCTATGGCGAATAATATACCATCCGAACATGTTTTTGTGGCAGAATTAGCGGATGAGGTGAAGCTGCAGTCAATGGGGGATAGGATTCATTCCATGATACCACAATTAGATATTTTGATCAACGCCGCCGGAATCGGGATCATTAAACCGTTGGAGACTTTAACAATCAATGATTTTTTGAATACCATTAATAGTAACCTCGTTGGAACTTTTCTATTGGTAAAAACATTTTTACCCAAAATGAAAGAAGCCAAAAAAGGATTGATCATAAATATTCCGGGAGTGTTAGGCAAGGTGCCGATGTCGGGAGCCGCTGCTTATTGTGCGTCGAAATATGGATTGCTGGGGATGATGCAATGCATACGGGAGGAAGTAAAAAGAACAGATATACGGATCACCAATATTTTCATGGGTGGCGTTGATTCTTCTTTTTGGGATACCATTGATCTGCGGGTACAACGGGAGAAAATGATACAGGCGGAAGAAGCGGCCAAAGCCATCTGGTTTCTTTGCCAGCAACCTGCCAGCGGCGTTATCAGTGAAATGGTCCTGCAGCCTTTTAATCACCAGGCGATTTAGATTAATGAAGTTGGAAGTTGGAAGTCTGAAGAGGAGTGGAAAACGGTCAGTGGTTCGGGACGTCTTATTTCACGCTTCAGACTTCACACTT
>JANOCH010000083.1:0-13950 GCA_031412015.1 Chitinophagaceae bacterium | reverse complement strand
GTCAGCCATCGCCGTGACAATGCCGGTCATGTGCGACCTGTATTGCTGCACTGTCAACCGTAATCACTTCGTGCGGTGCGACACCCGCAACCGCAGCGCATTGGTAATCACCGAAACAGAGCTCAAACTCATGGCTAATGCCGCAATCATTGGCGACAGTAAACGGCCTCTTATATTTTGCCGCTGAAAATAGTCCCACTGGAATGGAATTATGGAAAAGTGACGGAACAGCTGCCGGAACAATACTGGTTAAGGATATTTGGCCCGGAACGGAGAGCGGCTATCCCTCAAATCTCATAAATGTTGGTAGCACGCTTTTTTTTGCCGCTACCGATGGAATAAAAGGAACCGAGCTTTGGAAAAGTGATGGAACCAGTGCAGGCACAGTATTACTAAAAGATATTTGGCCCGGAGCCGGAGAAAGTTATCCATTTAGTCTTAAAAGCGTAGTTGGGCAGTTATTTTTCTCCGCTGACAACGGCACCAAAGGAGCTGAGCTTTGGAAAAGCGATGGTACAACACCCGGCACAGTATTAGTAAAAGATATATGGCCCGGAATTGAAAGTGGAGCAGCGGGTAATTTTTCCGAGCTTATTCATAAGCTTGTTTTTACAGGTAATGATGGTGTAAGCGGTTATACCACCTGGCAAAGCGATGGCTCTGCTGAAGGCACTACGGTTGCCTCTATCGGATGTCCCGGTGATATGCAGGAACTGGTAGAAACTACGGACAACATTTATGCCAGCATAAGACAAAATGAAATTGGCCGGGAACTTTGGGCTATAAGCTATTCTTCGGTATTACCACTTCATATGTTAGAATTAAATGCAAGGCTCCAGGATAATGATGTGATGGTAAATTGGAAGACAGAAAATGAAGTGAATACAAGTGAATTTATCGTTGAAAGAAGTATTAATGCCAGTAGCAACTTTAGTGCTGTAGGTAAAGTGAAAGCAGCAAATGCTCCCGGTATTCACCGTTATTCGTTTACAGATGGCAATATTGCCCAACTGGTATCAGATGTTATACATTACCGATTGAGGCAAACAGATATTGATGGCAGATTAACGTATTCGAAAGTTGTTACACTTGCTATTAAGAATAGATCGAACTTGAGCCTTTACCCTAATCCGGCAACCAATCAAATAAATCTTTCTGTGGTAACAAAACGAAGGGAAAAATTAGGGTACCAGGTTTTTGACAATGCGGGAAGAATGGTGATGCAACTAAACTCACAGGTTTTACCCGGGACCAATAGCTTTGCCATTGATATTAACAAACTTTCAGGTGGCGTTTATTATCTTAAACTAAGCAGCCCTTCACTAAATGAGCAAATTCAATTTGTAAAGCGATAATTTCAAGCATAGAAAAAGAAAAACAGGTACAATTAGACCCCTGCTATTTAATTACTTCAACTTTCTGTTAACATACGCAGAAAAATCAGCTAATGTAGTTTCATATTCCTGGTGCATCAGTGGCGAGGTCATTAGAAAGTCAGCTGTCGCCCTGTTACAAGCGGTGGGAATGTTCCAGGTGGCGGCCACCCGAAGCAAGGCTTTAATATCAGGATCATGCGGTTGCGCTTCCATGGGATCCCAAAAAAAGATCAGGGCATCTATTTTACCCTCGGCAATGCTGGCGCCTATCTGCTGATCGCCGCCCAACGGGCCGCTCAAAAATTTAGATATTGACCGATCCAATGCAGTTTCCAGTAATGAACCTGTCGTACCAGTTGCATAAAGGCGATGCTTTGATAAAGCTGATTTATTATATAGCACCCATTCAATTATCTCGTCTTTCATATTGTCATGAGCAACCAATGCAATACGCTTTCGGCTGCTTAATATCCGTGTGTTCATTGTTGGCTATTTGAGGTTAGTGCGTCGCAGTAACCGTTAAAAACAAACTATGTGGTAAAAAAAGCGATATGAAATTACATATTGCTTTTGACAAAAGCGGTTGCTACTTTTTTACACGATAAGATCAGCATCTTTTCATAAACGGGAGTTCACCTCTTTCAATAGGCTTCACTTCGAGGGTTACATTAGGAGGAACATCATAAAAACAAAAATGCATCTGCCGGATAAAGCAGATGCATTTCTAAAAAACGTGTTCTATTTAAAGTCAACGTTAACTGTAATCTTAGGCTCTTTAGCTACTTTGCCGCCATCAATAGGTGCGCCGCTAATTCCATAATCGGCCAGGGCAATACTAAAATTTGCGGATGCAGACAAACTGCTGCCCTTTACTTCTATAGTAGCAGGCACCGTTACTTTTTGTTCTTTACCCTTTACGGTAAGCGTACCATCCACGTTTGCTTTGTATGAACCGTCTTTCGCAAAGTTTACAGAAGAGAGGTCCACAATATTACCTTTAAAAGTGAAACTTGGATGTGCATCAGAATGCAGCCATTTTTCTCCATTAAAATGCTGCTGGATCGTTGGGTTAGAGAAAGCGAAATTTTTTACAGTCGCTTCAAAAGCAACTGAACCGCTTTTTGTATCGATCGCCGCTATGGCCGTTTTATTCTCCGCCTTAGCCAGGGCATCGATAGCCGTGGTTGCGTCAAAGCCAATAATAGCAGATGTAGTTGTCTTTTTCTGAGCAAAAAGGCTGGCGGTACTGATTGTCAATGTTAAAATAAGAAATGCTTTTTTCATTTGTCTGTTTTTAGTTTGTGTGGTTTTGTTTATTATTTATTTAATGCGCTTCGTTTAAAATCGATCTTCACTACTTCCATTATTTGACTAAAGATACCGGCGCTGAAACTGCCTTTTATAGAAACGGTATCACCAACTTTCACCGTCTTTGGTTCCGAAAGATGCTGTTCCTGGAAAGCAAAAATTATAAATGAGCTACTCACCGTATCTATGATCTTTATATTCATCGTAGTATCCGCTGCTTCTATTTCCGAAACCGTGCCATTTACTGTTACGATCTTGTCCTTATACTTTTTATTCGCCTCGCTTTCGTTTTTTTCAAACTCGCGGATAAAGTCAATAGCATTAACAGTAAATGCGGCTTTGCGATCTGTTGTGTCAGAAAATTCTTCAGTCGCGACGTACCAATAAATAGCCGCTGCTAATGCCACCAGCACCAGGCCAACAACAAGCAATCGCTTTAACCAGGGTCTTTTTTGTTTTGTCATTTTGGTGTATTGAGTTGCAAAACATCTGTAAGATTGTTTTGTTGACTAAATTGGTAGACAAATGTACAATGTTTAAACATTGAACATGATTATCGGGGTCATAAAATTATGCAAAAAGCCGTTTCACGTTTAGCGAAACAGCTTTTACTTACTAACCCACTCTTAGTCTTTTACTGTGAAAATGAAGTTCTTAAGAGGCCTGTACTTCTTTTATTTTCTCCCTGATCTTACCTTCAATCTCCTTCGCCAATTCAGGATTATCAACTAATAATTGCTTAACGGATTCACGTCCCTGGCCTAGCTTATCGCTGTTATAACTGAACCAGCTACCGCTTTTTTGGACGATACCCAGTTCCACACCCATGTCAATGATCTCTCCATTTTTGGAAATACCTTCACCAAAAATGATATCAAACTCAGCGGCCCTGAAAGGCGGAGCTACCTTATTCTTAACGACCTTAACTTTCACCCGGTTGCCTACCGCTTCATCTCCGTCCTTTATCTGCGTACTTCTACGAATATCCAATCGGACTGAGGCATAAAACTTCAGCGCATTACCTCCTGTGGTCGTTTCCGGATTTCCAAACATCACCCCTATTTTTTCCCGCAACTGGTTGATGAAAATACAGATGGTATTTGTCTTGGAAATGGTTGCAGTCAACTTGCGAAGAGCCTGGCTCATCAACCTGGCATGTAATCCCATTTTGCTATCTCCCATTTCTCCCTCCAGCTCGCTTTTTGGTACCAGGGCGGCCACTGAATCAATAACCACTACATCCAATGCCCCAGAAAGAATTAAGCGATCTGCAATCTCTAAAGCCTGCTCACCGTAATCAGGCTGAGATATCAAAAGGTTATCAACATCTACACCGAGTTTTTGCGCATACGCACTGTCAAAAGCATGCTCAGCGTCGATAAAAGCACACATGCCCCCTTTTTTCTGCGCTTCCGCAATGACATGCGTAGCTACAGTTGTTTTACCGGAAGATTCAGGTCCATAAATTTCAATCACCCTTCCTCTTGGAAGACCTCCGATACCAAGAGCCACATCCAACCCGATAGAGCCAGTGGATATAACTTCCTGGAGTTGTTCCCCTCTTTCATTCATCATCATGACGCTGCCCTTGCCATAATCTTTTTCGATCTTATCCATCGTCAGTTTTAAGGCTTTCAGCTTTTCACTAGTATTATTTGACATGTCGGTAGTTTTTTCAGTTTTTGCCATTTCCAAAATTAAGATTTACGTATCTCCTTGCTAATAATTTTATAAACAAAAACGAAACTAAACTATTTAGCAATTAAAAACTAATAAATTTTGTATTTTTTAAAAATAATTTTCTTTTTTATGGGAGAATGCCGTCGGCCCAAACAGCTATGACCTGGGATAAGCCGCCAACGAACAAACCCATATAGATCTCCCTGGCCGTATGATCCGAAACTATAAAGCGGGCTGTACAAACAAGACCAGCAACTAAAATAGCTACTGATAAATAAACAGTATAACTGCCAGCCTGTGTAAAAGCAAGCAAAGACATAAAAGCAAGCAGAATGCCCATTGAAATACTATGCATACTTATTTTCATATAAATATTGAACAACAAACCAATTGATGAAGCAATGAATATGGCCATGGATAATTGTACTACTTCCTTTGAAAACTGGGGCTGGTTTCTTAAAACATAGCACATCCAGAAATAATAAATGCCGCAGGCGATATAGGGAATAACCCGCTCCTTCTGCGTTTTCAGGTATATGGAATCAATAAACCCTAATCCCCTGGCGAGCAAAACCGTCACCAACGGAAAGAAGCTATACATGATAATAAACCGAAGGATGGTAATAAATTTTTCTGCGGCCGGAAAGCTGGCAAAAAGATGAGGCTGAAATGTAATAAGGAACCAAATAATATAGACCGGCACAAACAACGGGTGAAAGATATAGGAGAAAATAATGGCAACCAGCCTGATAGCAGGATTCTTTGGCTGATACCCCGTTTCCCTGAACTCTTGTAACTCATTGCTTTGATTGACCATTAATCTTGCACTCATAACAAAATAGGAACATTTTTTGCAAAGTAAACGATTATAATAAAAGGCAGGGGCTTATTATATTTACCAAACCGAAACGATTCTAAATCCATAATATGAAAAAGATCCTTTGCCTGAAAAACTGGTCCCCACGACTAATATTATTTATTCTATTGTTGGCGACCGTACCACCCGTTTCCGCACAGTCCAGATACATTAAGCAATATAAGCCCATCTCGGATTCACTTTCAGCTATCTACGGCATCCCTTCTTCTGTCATGCTGGGGATTGCCATTATTGAATCGGGTGCAGGCAAAAGCCGCAATTGCAAGTTGCTAAACAACCACTTTGGCATAAAAGGAAAAAATGACTTGATGAAAACTAAGGGCATCAAGACTGCGTATAAACAATACCCGAACGGCAGAGCATCCTATATCTCATTTAGTCAATTAATGACAAGAAAGAAATTTTATCCAAAATTGAAAGGTAAAATGGATCATACACTTTGGTTGGACGCTATCAGTAAGGCCGGATATTCCACGGTACCAGATGAATGGAAAAGAAATATAACCGCCGCAATAAGAAAACACAAATTGGCGGAAAAGGATTGAAATGCTGAGCGCTTCTTGTAAGTTGGGAGGTAAAAAGAACAGTAAACATTTCTGGCGATTTACAATCCCTTTAGGGACTTCCTTTAAATGATAAAAGAGCCAATTGAGTTATAAAATTCAATTGGCTCTTTGTTTTATATGGGTTTAAATGGGCTGTTTTTGTTAAGTTATGATTGATTTTTTCTGTGAAGGGCATGAAGATTTGTTTCCTCAGTTTTTTAGGAACGAGAACACAACTCTAACTGAGTGCTATGCAGCCCTGGCTGTCTGTGAACAGGCAACTATTCTTTTACCCATTCTTACCGCATTACTGGTGAAGATGCCAAAGAAGATCCAGCAGGTTTCAGTAGTTTGATTGCGGGCTGGTATTTTTTGCAGATGGTAATGGCATTTTTCATTACCAAAACTTCCTTCCAGGATGGTAGCCCTGGCGATATTTAGTGTTTTTCTTAAAACCGCGGATTGCTCAACGTGCTGTATTTTCTGTTTGCCTTTAGGAATAAAGTTAGTAGCAATATTATTTTGCCGGCAATAGGTGCGGTTAGCATTGGTAGCATATATCTTATCAGCTGACTGATGCGTGCATTTACCAAATAATTTCCTTTGCAGGTAAATGCCACTTTGCAACCGGGTTCCCTCATTAAAAGCATCATAGCTAAGGTGCTCTATAAAGTTGATACCATTTACTTGAAGTGTGTTTACTTTAGCCCCAAACTCGACGGCTTTAGTCTCTTTGCCTCTTACGATAGGGCGGATGTAAGGTTTGCTCAGCGATACAATCCGATCTTTGATCTGCTCACTATCCCCATAGAGTTTACTATGGTGTTGTTCATATACTTTGATAATAGTGCGTAGTTTGCTTTGCTCTTTGTTCGATAAGGAGAAGGAATGCTTTTGTTGCAGATCATCAAGGTGCTGCAATAATTTGAGCAGGAATTTCAACAGCTTTTTGCGAAGCTTCTTTTCGCTACGCTTTGTCTTTTTCCTTGTCTTCTGGTAGGATTGAAAATTCTGTTTCTGCCGCGGGTAGTTCATCCGGCTTTTGCGCAGTTTCAGCTCTTGGCGCCTGTGTTGTATAAACAGGTACAGTTGCTGACAGCAGCTCCAGATCAATTTTACATCGGTAGGATAACTGATCCGGCTTTCATAACAAGTGGCATCCTGCATCCCTATACCAGTTTGCTCCATAAACGGTTTCCAGTAATTTGCCAACGCTGCCTGCATCCCATCGATATTCAGATGTTTTCCGATATAGGTGCGCCACCAACTGGGAAGATTAGTATCCCTGATCCTTTGTTCGGGTCGTAACAAAATACCGCAGAATAACTGCATGCTCCAATCGGTATTGATCCGCTGTATCAGTAGTTCATCGCTGAGCTGCAGATAATGTTTTAGCACCAGCAAAGCAATCCCGCCTTTTATATCAAACCAGGGCTTGCGGCCCAAGCCACTTTTACTTCGATCGGGAGCCGCAACAGTAGCCGCCAACTGCTCAAATGGAATGGCCACATACAATTCCCCTAAATCGGTTTGCAAAAATTTCTCGTGTAACAATTGTTGGTGAGAAAATAATAAATTTTGCCATAGCTCTTATAAAACGTTGCCCCACTTTGAATCCGCCGGCTGGCGGACCATCGTGGGGCTTTTTATTTTATTATTTTCTTACCAATCCGCTTCCAGCAAGGATTTAATATTTACAGGAAGTCCCCCTTTAGAAATTATATATTAAACGGTTTTCTCTTTAACTCCTTTTCTCTTAGTAACTCTTTGTTTACAACTCCTTTCGCAATCTTGCCACCGGTATATTTAATTGCTCGCGGTATTTGGCTACCGTCCGGCGGGCAATATTATAGCCTTTTTCCTGGAGAAGTTCCGTTAGTCGCTCGTCACTCAATGGATGCTTTTTGCTTTCCCCTTCGATGAGGTCACTTAATATCTTTTTTACTTCCCTTGTTGAAACTTCTTCTCCGCTATCGGTACTTAATGATTCACTAAAAAAGAATTTAAGCCTGTAGGTGCCGAATTCAGTCTGAACGAATTTGCTATTGGCCACACGACTAACCGTAGAAATATCAAGATCCGTTTTCTCAGCGATATCTTTCAGGATCATCGGCCGGAGATTGGTTTCATCTCCTGTAAGAAAGAATTCATATTGATGATTCATGATTGCCGTCATCGTACTCAGCAGTGTATGCTGACGTTGCTTGATCGCATCTATAAACCACTTGGCAGCATCTATTTTTTGCTTGATAAAAATAACCGCCTCCTTCTGACGCTTATCTTTTTTGGCGCCACGATCATATTCTTTCATCATATCGCGGTAGCCTTCGCTGATGCGAAGTTCAGGAGCGTTACGTGAGTTAAGCGTAAGTTCAAGCTTGCCGGCGTTATTGAAGATAAAAAAGTCGGGGACCACATAACTTTCTGCTTTGCTCATTCCACCAACCAACCCGCCTGGTTTGGGGTTTAGCCGGATGATCTGTTGCATTACTTTCTTCAACTGATCCTCATCTATATTTAAACCTCTTTGAATTTTTTCGTAATGCTTTTTAGTGAATTCATCGAAATACTTCTTTATCGCCATTATCGCCACATCAACATCCTTTCCTTCGTTTTTGTGACGTTGCAGCTGCAGGAGTAGACATTCCTGAAGGTCCCTGGCAGCCACTCCTGGTGGATCGAAATGTTGTATACGCTGGATCAACGCTTCTACCTGTTCTTCGGGAGCGGAAATATTTTGACGGAAGGCGAGGTCATCGACTATAGCGGAGGTTTCCCTTCTTAAATAGCCGTCTTCATCAATGCTGCCCACTATTTGCTCTGCTATGCTTTGTTCTTTATCATCCAGCTTCAGCAAACCCAGTTGATGAAGAAGCATCTCATAAAAACTGGTCTCGGTCTTAAATGGTATCGTCTTTTGCTCATCTTCCGGGTAATTATCATCCTTAAGCCTGTAATCAGCCACCTCGTCATCACCATCCTGCACATATTCACTTACGTCGACATTTCCATATTCTTCTTCACTACCACTATTATCGTCAAAATCCGTCTCGTCGCCCTCGCTGAACTCGTCCTTCATCTCATCTTTCTCATCTTCATGTTTTTCTTCATCCAGCTCCAGGGCGGGGTTTTCTTCCAGTTCTTCTTTTATTCGTATTTCCAGGTTAGCCGTAGGCACCTGAAGCAATTTCATTAACTGAATTTGCTGAGGCGATAGCTTCTGTAATAATTTCTGTTGTAAGGACTGGCTAAGGGCCATAGTTATCAGATCGTTTTTAGGCTGAAGTTTTCTCTAAAAGCGGCTCCACAGGAACCCGGTGGCCTTTTGTCAAAAATCCCGCCATTTATCAAAAATCAGGCCGTAAATTACAAAACAAAAGGATAAGTATGGCGGAACGGTTTTTTTGTTTAGTTGTTGTGCTGATTTTTATGTCTTGTGGGGAAATTTTTGGACAGTCAAACCCTGTGGAAAAATTCTTTAAAAAAGACAGCGCATATTACTTCGGCAAGTATACCGCTGATTTCCTGCAAAACAATGTTAAGCTTTCTAATACAGTGAATAGGCATCCTGTAAATAGCCTCCTTTTTAATTCCACGATCTCGTCTAAACCTCTTTCAACTATTTTACGGCCAAATCCATTTGAAAAAAAATCTTACCGGCAACCCCTCAGTTTCTTTTGCCTTAAAGAATGGCAGTTTGAAAAAGCCACTTCGATTCCGTTGCGATTAAGGTTGGGTTCGATGGAGTACACCGACTACCTGGAACAGAAACCGAATGCGCTCAGGCCGAAATAGTTTTATATAAATGGATGATTTCCGTGGCGGGTGATTTTAGTCCCCGGGAAATTTATTGCATCTTTCCTTTTTAACATCATTTCATGCTCCGAAACTTCTATTTGCTTCTATTTTCCTTATTGTTTATACAAGTTGCCTTCCCTCAAGCACCTCGGTTACAATGGCTGTTAGATTCCTTGCGAATGGCCGGAGATTTTCCGGGATTAAGTTTTGCTATCGTTAATAAAGACAATGGCAGCGCCGCATTCACATCCGGCTTTAACGACAGAGAAAAAAGCATCTTACTTAAAAGGTCGGATCGTTTGCTACAGGGAAGTGTGGGAAAAACTTATGTTTCCGCTATTGCCTTACAACTGATCAAAGAAAGGAAAATTAATCTTGATGAAAAGGTGTCCACTTATTTAGGAGGGTTTGAATGGTACAGTAAAATACCCAACGCGCCAAATATTACCGTAAGGATGCTCATGAATCATACAAGTGGTGTAATGCGCTACGAGTTCAAAGAAAAATTTACCCGTGATCTTACCAACAATCCATCAAAGTCGTGGAAGCCGGAAGAATTGCTTAGTTATATTTTAGATGAACCAGGCGCATTCAATGCAGGTGAAGGATGGGAATACTCAGACACCAACTACATACTGTTGGGAATGATCATCGAAAAAGTAACTGGAGTAAAATATTATCAATTACTACAAAAATCCATTCTTCAACCGTTGCGACTAACTAACACATTGCCTTCGGATAAACAAAAGCTGGACGGGCTTGCGCAGGGTTATGCCGGTGCTGAAAATGAATTTGGCAAAAAAGATAAAGTGATCGGTGACGGCGGTTTGTTTATCATCAACCCACAGTTTGAATGGACCGGTGGTGGTATCTATTCTACCGCCGAAGACCTGGCCAAATGGGGTAAACTATTATACGGGGGAAAAGTAATTGACACTTCTTTGCTTTTATCATCCGCTGTTCCTGCAAAGCTTGGCAGAGACACTAAATATGCATTGGGTGTCATCATCCGTCCAACTTCTTTAGGCATTGCTTATGGCCATAGCGGCTTTTTCCCGGGCTACATGACAGAACTGCTTTATTTTCCCGAACATCAAATATCCGCCGCTATACAATGCAACAGCAGTGATTTTAAAAACCTGAAAATATCCCTGTTGAAATGCCTGGTTGAAATGGTCAAAGCAAGTAAAGGCTTACGTTAATCTTATTGGGGACTATACTTTTTAGGTAGCCAGTCCATTTCGGGTATTAGCGCGGGTGTTTTATAATAATTATTTCTTAAACTATCATTCCACCCATTGGGATTTCTGTCAAAGCTTTTACTGCTGAAATAAATACTTCCTTGTACAGAAGGATACTGTCTTAATAGTTTTAGCTGGTTGGGTAATTCTTTAGGATTTTTCCAGGCTGCATTTCTTTCACCGGACCTGTAAATGCCATGGCCGATATATACATGTCGTCCATAGCTGTGAAGACTCCACCAATTGATCAGTTCCTGGTAATCCGCCAGTTTATGTCCTATTTCCCAATACAACTGCGGTGCGACGTAATCCACCCAACCCTCTTCGAGCCATAAAAGAATATCGGCATAAAGGTCATCATAGTTTGTTTGCCCCGCTTTTGTCTTGCTGCCTTCCGGATCTCTATCCGTATTACGCCAAACGCCAAAAGGGCTGATCCCAAATTTACAATACGGCTTTTCCTTTTTAATAACAGTATTCAGGGCCTTTATTATTGAATCCACATTACTTCTGCGCCAGTCATCTCTGGGAAGTGTGGTGCCCGATATTTTATAAGATGTATAATCCGGAAATTCCTTCCCTGCAATACGGTAAGGGTAAAAATAATCATCCATATGAATGGCATCAATGTCATATCGCCTTACAATATCTTTTACCACATTCACGACATGTTGCTGTGCCTGCTTATTTCCAGGATCAAAATACTTCGTATCACCATACGTTACAAACCAATCGGGATGGACACGGGTAATATGATTGGAAGCGATTGATGCGGAACGAACATTAAAATTGGCTCTATAAGGATTTAGCCACGCATGAAACTCTAAACCTCTTTTATGAGATTCTTCAATCATAAACTGAAGAGGGTCGTAGAACGGGGAAGGCGCACGGCCCTGGATGCCGGTAAGCCATTGACTCCAGGGTTCTAATGTTGACGGATAAAATGCATCAGCGGCAGGACGCACTTGCACGATCACTGCATTCATACCGTTTCGCTGGTGCATATCCAGTTGGCGGATAAATTCAAGTTTTTGGCTGTAGACCGTATATACTCCTTTCGGTGGCCAGTCGATATTATCAACGGTGGCGATCCAAACGCCACGAAATTCATGCGTAGGTTGTGTAAATGCGAAACCGGTAAACAGGGTAGCGAGAATAAAAAACAAAAGCCTCATGTTTCTTCAGATATTTTGACTAAAGCGGCGAAATTAAACCAATAATGGGTTAAGTAAAGTATAAATAAAAAAGGTTAAACAAAAAGAGAAGGCCGTTAAAGAAATGCTATGATCTTGTCGCTATTGGTGGCTTCTTATTTTATCCAGCAATTCACTCAAGATCGCCGCTTCTTTTTCGCTAAGGTTGCCAATGATTTTATCCAGTTCATCCTGCCGCATATCTAACCGCTCCAGCATTTTCTTGCCTTTGTCGGTAATGATCACATCTACAAGTCGCCGGTCTGTTTTACAGGTTCCTTTTTTTACCAGGCCCTTGGTGATCAGCCGGTCGACGATACGGCTTGTATCGCTCATTTTATCCAGCATTCTTTCTCTTATCTGCAGGGTTGATAATGGCTGAGGAAAGCTGCCCCGCAGAATGCGAAGTATATTGAATTGCTGTGGCGTAATATCTTCGGAAGCAAAAAGTTCTTTGGTCCGCTCCATCACCCAACCATACGTATAAAGCAGGTTCACACCGGCCTTCTGGTGCTCATTTCTAAACTTTGATTGAAGTATATCCTGATCGATACCCATGACTGAAGGGATTGCTGACTAAAAATAGAAAATTTATACTAAGCAGCACGGCTTATCTCAAACTTTGAGCGTTTACTAAGCCTTTCTTTTGAAGTTGATGGCCGAACTGCAAATTTACTGGTTAAACATTGAACTAAAAAGTTCTCCTTCCTGTGTAATGATTGTGCAGAAAAACAGTACTGTCCCCGATCATCGTTTCTGGCCGATGAATGTACTTTGTATCACAAGCGCATTTCTTATTTACCTACTTAGTCATTCCACCAATGAAAATATTATCAGAATCGATCAGGAGTTTTTATCAAGGCTTTATCTCTTTTTATACTTCTATATACAATGAAATAAAGCGTCTTTAGCTAAGAGGTGAAGGAGAAAAAGAGGCAAAAGGGCCTGATTATTGCAAAGTCTTTGGCCATTGGAGGGACCGAGTTAATCGACAACTATTATTACTTCTAAGGCGAAGACATTTGAGCGGTATATTGATTCTCCTTATCTCTTTTTCTCCTTTAACTCCTAGCACTTCTTTAATTCTGCGCCCATTTTGAAAATAGCAAAAAGGTGATGCGCCTCATGTAACAGGAAAAAATTCAGCCATTGCACCAAATTCATTTTTCCGTAGGCAGCATGCCGGGCTTCCCGCTCAAGATCTGTTTCTTTAAATGAAATTAATCCAGCCGATAACTCCTTACGGGTCGATAAAAGATCCTGCATTATTTCACGGCTTGATTTAATGCAGTAATCATGAAATAGCGGATCGGCTTCGGCGGTATAAGGCGGGAAGGAAGGACATTCCTCCTCAAGTATCCGCCGTATACGTGCAATAAAAGTATGCTGGTAAGTTTGCAGATGAACAATGTTTTCGAAAATGGACCATTTGCCTGGATTTAGTTGTTTCCTGATCTGCTCATCTGATAATCCATCAAGGATATCTAATAATGATTTGTGCTGGTATTGCAGCCGTGTAGAAACAGAAGAAGGCATTTGCATATATAGTTAGGGGTTTAATGGCTAATCGGCACTCCATACCTTTGTTCCTTCGGAGCAGTTGGCACAGATATCAATATTCTTCCGTCCCTTCAATATCTGTGTTCTGAATTTGGTGTACTCTCCGTTCTTCCATATCTCTTTGAAAGATTTTTCTTTTAGGTTGCCTAACCGATGCTGTGCATCTTTATCAAAACAACATGGCGCCACTAATCCATCCCAGGTAATAACCGGATCATGCCATAGCCTCCAGCATTGATTGGCTAGCTTACCTTTGAACTCAGTTCCATTAGCTGTTTTACGATAGCGGCTGTATTTATCAATGGTCGGGATCAGGTTATTGGGATCCTTTTCATAGTCATATATCTGCGCTGTTTTAAACCACACATCATC
>JANOCH010000082.1:0-8059 GCA_031412015.1 Chitinophagaceae bacterium | reverse complement strand
TATATTACCGGGAAAATGTGGCCTACCCTTTATGAGTTAGATTTTCCACATTAGGGATCCATAACAGGGTTATTCTTAGATGAAAGTATTGAGTGGCTTAGCAATACACGTTGTAAATGACTCTAATACTTTAGCTTACCTCGCTTTCTCAAAAACTGGCATAGTTTTATTCACAGATAATAAACTTTAACGATGAATCAGCAGGCCAAAAAACAAAAACCGGTAAATGGTGAGGAGCAACCATATACTTTCTCCGATGAAGCCACAAAAGAAAAAATCAAGCGGCACCTTACTGACATTAAGGATGTCATTACCGAAAGTGATATCGCTAATGTTAAAATACCCGGAAAAGATGATCTGAATCCTTCCGGGGAAAAAGAAAAGAATACAGAAGTTAAAGACCTTGAATCCCCAAGGAATAAACCTGTTACACCGTGGGATGCTCTCGAAGAATAAAGATCAACCGATTAATACCTTACTTGTTTGCCGTATATTTCGCCATCAAACCGTGATTTACGGATATAACCTGCTATGGCCATGAAAAAGGTACAGTTATCCATTCAAAAAAGAATCGCCAGCCTGGCATTGTTGTCAGTTGAATTGATCATAGTGCTTGTTCTTTTCATTGCGGCATTGATCATTTTCAGCATTTTCGCTTACCGGGTGCTAAAATGGCAAAATCATGAATTTGATTTTTTTGTTTTCGACAAAGTAGCGTTATTGGTTAATCCTGTTACCACCTCATTCATACAGGGTATCACTTTTTTGGGGAATCATAATTTCCTTGTTCCGGTCAATCTATTACTGATTGTTTATTTCCTGTTCATTAAAAAACACAAATGGTATTCTATTAAAGTACCTGTTATAGCATTGGGTGGTCTTTTACTAATGACGTTATTGAAACAATTGTTCAACCGCCCCCGCCCGCTTATCCCTCTGCTGGAGCCCGTTAGGGGGTTAAGTTTTCCCAGCGGGCATGCGATGATGAGTGTATCCTTTTACGGATTATTGATCTTGCTGGTCTGGGAATATATAGCCAACCGCTTTTGGAAATGGCTGCTTGCTTCCCTTTTAGTTATGCTGATATTATTGATAGGCTTTAGCCGCATCTATCTCCGGCTTCATTATTTCAGTGATGTAATGGCAGGCTTTGCCGCAGGCATTATCTGGCTATCGATATGTGTAGGTATAATCGGCAAGATGGAACGTTTTAGCAAAAACGAAATTGATCCTGCCATTGCTGATGACGCGTTTCCGGTATAATTAAACAAGCTTTAGCGATATCTGTTTAATTGTATCTTGTCAAAAATATTTTGAATGAGAAATTACCCCGCTGGTTTGATTTTTTGTCTGCTGCTGACCTCGTGCAGCCAAACTTTTTATATTGTCCGTCATGCTGAGAAAGAAGTTGCCAGTGTCAGCGGAACCATGATGAGTAATGACCCTCCTTTAAGCGATGCCGGTAATCAAAGGGCCGAAGTTTTGAAAGAAACGTTGAAAGGGAAAAAGATCGGCTATATCTTTTCTACCAATACCATTCGCACCCGTTCAACCGCTGAACCCTTAAGAGCCCGGCTTAACCTTACGACTGAAACTTACCAGCCTATACCCGATCATAACTTTATCGACCGCATGTTATCATTAAAGAAGAATGTATTGCTCGTCGGGCATAGCAATACGGTGGATGATGTAGTGAATAAATTATGCGGTGCTATAAAGATCCCCGCCGATCTTCCCGATACAGCGTATGATAATTTATTTGTGATCAGGAAAAAAGGTAAACGATTGGTATTTGAAAATAAAAAATATGGAAGCCCGTGACCTTAGACGACTATAACCACTGATACCTTAATTATTTTAAAGAAAACTATACCTGATTTGCTCATTTTGTGCCGATATAAAAAGACAATTATCCTTTTAGGCCTGTTTTTCAGATGTACATTCAATCTGCAGGCATCCCCTGTTACCCTACCCAATGATACCACCCGGATATCAACACAGCAGGAGGCAATTGCCTTTCTTGACAGCCTTCAACATTTGGATTCCAGCAAACACTGGCCCAATGTAGATCCGGAACTTTTCCTGGAAAACCTTAAGACATTTGCTACTACTCCTCTGAAATTTTATGAAGGCAAGGGCACAAATTTCTGTGCTTATTCCGCCCTTACTTATATACCCTTAAATTATGATCCATTGGGCTTTTCAAGATTCATGATTACGCTATACCAGGAAGGTAAAGCTCGTTTGGGAAAAGTTTGGATCAAACCCAGCGCCGCCATACATCGGGAAGCAGGTTTACTGAAGTATAAAGGCGCTCTTGACATTAGCCCCGCCGGTCAAATATGGTTTCTTTGCCTGGCCGATCACTTTAAGGGTTATCTTAATCTTTTCAACCGGCGTTTTCATAAAGACGATGAAAATACCCTTTGGGCATCCACCAATTTTGCCAAGTTCAACCGGATGCTCCGCAGGCTTTTTCCCGTTAAAGTGCATGCAAGGGGGGCCGACCTGATCCGTCCATGGATCGCGGATATACCAACTTACCTGAACAAACGCTCCCGGAAGGGACCCATTTTTTTGTACCTGAACAATCGGCTATTGTACAAGAAAAATCATGTCGCCACCAGGTTTGGTATACCCACTCACTTTGTTTTGTTATTGGATATCCAGGAAACAGACAGGGGCCGGATCAATATTATTTACTGGGACTATGGTAAGAAAACATTACAACAAGTAAACCCAAGGCTATTGAGAAAGATCATCTATGGAATAACGGATTACTCCATTAAGAAAGATTGAAAACTATTTTTTGTCATATCATCCTATTCTACCTGTTATGCGGGCTGGCATCCTGTACCTATTCAAAACAATTCACTCATACTTATTACCAGGAAAATGAAACTACACTACGGTCGATCCGTGAACGCTTCATACAGCTATATGATAAAAACCCTTTTTCGCTGGAATTGAAGGATAAGTACCTAAACCGGATCGGCCTGGAAATACACACTGACAGCATAAAATATATTTACAGTTTCCGGCTGGATGAACCCAATTTCCTGGATACACTTCATAAATATCAATTTGATGTAAAAGATATGATAGCGCTGATCATTGATATGCAGAAAACACAATGCACGTGGATCACCAACCTTGATTATTATGAAAAATGGCAAAAGAAATTCCTGGTCTTCATTTCGGTCAGGGATAAAAAATTAACCGCCTTTCTAAAACCGGAAAAATATTTTACGCTTGCTTTCTTTGACCAGCCTCAACCGTATGACGAAAAAGAAAGATTGTTGGACAATGAAGACCTGACTAAAAACCGGCTGATCAACGGCGCCGTGTTTCGTAAAGTAAATGACAACGTCAGTTATGCACTTACAGGGAAATACAGGTAATCGGGTTATGCCTGGTATTTTTTTTACACTGTTTTTACTATTCCTTCACTAATTTTTTTTCCAATTCTTCAAGTGAAGCTCCTTTTGTCTCCGGCACCCTGGTGAGTACCCAAACAAGCTGCAAAGCCATCATAAATGCAAAGAAGGCAAAAATCTTCCACGGATCATCTTTAAGAATTCCCTTGTCTTTATCTAAAAAAATAGGAGTTAATAAGGTGATCAGTGCGGCAAACACCCAATGAATGCTTGCACCAAAAGATTGCCCCATCGCTCTTATTTTATTGGGGAAAATTTCGGAAATAAAAACCCAAATTACAGCTCCCTGACCTATTGCGTGGGCAGCAATAAACAGCAGAAGAAATATCAATAAAAAACCAGGGCTGGCATGGGAGTAGAAAGCCCAGGCCACCAAACTAAGGCTGAGTATATAACCGAGTGAGCCGATAATAAGCAATGTCTTTCTACCAGCTTTATCAATTAGATATAAACCGACGAACGTGAACACAAGGTTAGTGCCGCCGATAGCGATAGAATTGAATAAAGATTCCTTTGCGGCAAGCCCGGCACGTTCCAGTATCTCCGGGGCATAGTATAAAATAAAATTGATCCCGGACAGCTGGTTAAAAAAAGCGATCATAAATGCTAACCAAACGATAGATCTATATTTTGAGCTGAAAAACCCTGAAGTATGACCTGCTGATGATTCATGCTGAATGCTGGTGGTAACGGATGAGATCACTTCATCCGGGTTAACAACACCCAATTTCATCAGTACCTTTTTTGCATTTGTAATATCATTTTTTCTTGCGATCAGCCATCGCGGACTTTCAGGTATGCTCATCACCATCAGCGTATAAATAATTGAAGGGACCGCCATTACTCCCAACATCCAGCGCCAGTCGTTATCACCGCCTAATCCTTCCAGGAAATAATTGGAAAGAAAAGCTACCAATATTCCAAATACAATATTAAATTGATACATAGCACCAAGACGACCTCTTGTGGCGGGTGTAGAAATTTCAGAAATATAGGTTGGAGCGGCTACTGAAGAAACGCCGATACCCACACCACCAATAAACCTGAAAAAAGAAAAAGTGTAAGGATCCTGTGCCAGGGCAGAGCCTAATGCAGAAATACTAAACAGAATTCCTATCCAGAATAATACTTTTTTCCTTCCGTACTTCTGAGTTGGAATACCGCCGAACACAGCCCCAACAACTGTTCCCCACAAAGCCATTGACATAATAAAAAAACCATGAAACAAGGGGGAGGTATGCCATAGCTCTTTAATGGGAAGATTAGCGCCGGAAATTACGACTGTATCAAACCCAAAAATAAACCCGGCAAGAGCGGCGATCAGGGAAATGCCTAAAAGATTACCCGAGCCTTTTACAGACGCAAGGCTGGAAGAAGCATCGTTAGTTTGCAGTTGCATAAAGACAATTTATAGATGGCGGAATAGCTTCGTTACTATGGCAAAAGATAAGGCATTATTTGATGACTATCTTCTAATTTATACACAAGACATTTCGTTTGAACATTTGAAGCCGGTTCCCGAACCGCCGGGATATAAAACTCTTCCTAAAAGAAAAAGCCCCGATGCAATTCTTTTAAAAACTGCATGGGGCCAATCCTTCAACCGTCCGGATCTAAATTAGTTTTTCGCGAGATCGAATTTTCTGAAAATGGCTTTCACGCTATTTTGGATTTCTTTACTGGTCATGTGACGGCTGTTCACTTCATCGGTAGCCCATCCCTGCCAAACGGTTTTTTCGGTCTTTGCATCGATCATAGATACTGTTACGGTTCCTTCACGGGTGGATATTTCGCGGTTATCATAGCCCATAAATTGGGAAGGATAATAGACATTGAAAAAACGACGGGAGTAGGGATTATAAAAAGTCCTTGTAAAGGGTCTTGAATAACGTGGATCGGATTGCTCTCTCGTTGATCTTTCCACCAATACGTCATAACTAAGCAAAACATCGGGATCGTTCTTTGTTTCCCTCCATCCTTCTTTCTGCAATTCCTTACTTACCGCCTGCCTTACTTTTTGCTCTGTCAGGTCATTATTTTTATTTCTGTCGTTTTTCCCTTTTCCATCAACATCGATCCAGGAAAAAGTTTTGTAATGACTAAGATCCGCGTTATCGTCTTTTTCAATATGCGCTGTGGGAGCACAACTTGCTAACAAGAAGACGAAGGCCAGGTATCCGCTCCACATCCGATAGCTATCGGATTTCAGTTTACTCTTCATAGAAACTCCTTTTTGTTTAATTGATTCCTGATTATTGTGTTCAATTATATAAACGCAAAAAGCTCTCTCACGTTTATTAAGGAGATGTGAAAGTTTAAAATTAAAAAGGAAGTAGGCACTATTAAGCGGGGTGCTATTGTTGAAGTGCTCCGGTAAATGTTAAATATTTTAACTGTAGTGCTTGTATTAACCCAATCCTACCTCATAATGTCGCTCTGGAATCTCTATGTCCAAAAATCCTTTTCGAAGCAAGCGGTCTTTGAAGGCTTGTTGTACTTCATATTCACCATGCACTAAAAACAGCTTTTTTACCTGCCTGGGATCTTGTCCTGCCAGCCATTGACTGAGATCTTCATAATCCCCATGAGCACTCATACTGCGGATACTGCCTATTTCAGCATGTACCTCGTGACGAACACCAAAAATAGAAACCTCTTTGGCGCCCCTCATCAAACGTCCTCCCAAAGAATTTGGTTCGCAATAGCCGGTCATTAAAATAGTATTACGGCTGCTTTCAATATTATTGCTGATATGATGCTTCACGCGGCCGGCGTCAGCCATACCGCTCGCGGAAATGATCGCGCAAGGCTCATTACGGAAATTGAGCAGTTTTGATTGCTCAACGGTCTTAATATATTTTAATCCCTGGAACGAAAAAGGATCCGCATCTGTTTTGAGTATCTGCTGAATATTCCGGTTAAAAAAAGATGGATAACTTTTAACCAACTCTGTTGCCTCAAGGCTTAATGGACTATCCAGGAAATAGTCTAGCCCCGGTAGCCTGTTCTCCAGCTCCAGTTGATTTAATGCAAACAAAATTTCCTGCGTACGGCCCACACTGAATGCAGGCATGATGAGCTTACCCTTTTTTTGCAGACAGGCTTTACTGATCCACTCCAGTAAATGATCAGGTGTGGTCACCACATCATCGTGCAGGCTGTTGCCATAGGTTGATTCCAGCAAAATAAAATCCGCTTGCGGAAAGGTTTCCGGTGATTTTAAAATCACATCACGATAACGCCCCACGTCACCACTAAAAGTTAACTGTCGTGTAATACCGTTTTCATTGATCCGCAAATGCACGCAGGCGCTTCCAATAATATGACCCGCATCAGTGAAAAAAACTTCCACACCATCAATAACCTGTTGCCAGGTTCCATATTTTACGTCTATAAAATGGCTGTATGAATTTTTTGCATCTTCTATCGTATAAAGCGGTTTTAATAGGGGCTGGCCTTCCGCCATTCTTCGCTTGTTGCTGTATTTAATATCGCTTTCCTGTATCTCGCCGGAATCTTCGAGCAATATTTTCGCTAACTCCTTGGTTGCTGATGTACAAAAAATTTTTCCGCCGAAACCATCTTTGATCAACTTTGGCACTAACCCGCAATGATCAATATGAGCATGGGAAAGTATCATTACATCTATTTCGCCTGGCTCAAAACCAAAATCACGGTTGAAGGCATCAGTATCCTTACCCATACCCTGGAACATACCGCAATCAAGCAATATTTTTTTCCCATTCTTAAGTGTCACTAAATGTTTAGAACCTGTCACCGTACGTGCCGCACCATGGAAAGCAATTTTCATAAAACCCCTCCATCCCTAAAGGAAACTGTATGTTTCAACGGGATTTTTTTATTGTTAAATAATAGTGATAAGTCTCTCTCTTTTATCTCTTAGCTTTAAACGACCATGTAATATAAAATTCAGCCACCGTTTCACCATCCGGGTTTTTACCCGTCGACCTTGCCCTGAATATCCTTCCCTCACCCGTTGCCACACTTTCTTCAATTACATTAAGCATCGCTTCGCCGTCTTCACAAACAAATGTTGTGCGTCGTGTTGCTTTTTTAAAATACTCTGATTCTACCTTTACTACCAGCATCGAAACGGCCGGATCGCGTTTATGCAAGTGAGCTAATGCTAATGCCCCGGTACTCATCTCCGCCGCCATCGACAGGCAGGCGAAATACGTGGATCTGAACGGATTTTGAGACAGCCATTTATACGGCACAGTGACGACACACTTCTTTTCATCTATATCCCGCAATCTTACCCCACAGATAAAGGCGCTTGGTAATTTAAATAATAAAAACATCCTGAATTTCAGCGGATGTTTTAATACTCTTATGAAATCTGCTGTATGTTGATTCATTGGGGCTTCTTGTACGATCGGTTATAGAGTTAAATTTTTGGCAGTATTCACCATTGACCATTCACCGTCTCACTACCTCGTTTTATCAAAGCCTACGATCGTTGCCACCGCTTTATTATCATTCGCATTTACCTTGAAATAAATACTTCCGTTGGCGCCGGAGCTAAAACTTGCCTGACGGATCAAAATGCTTTGTAACGCCGCATTTACTTTACCGGCATACGCTGATTGATTGCTGTTACT
>JANOCH010000081.1:0-1763 GCA_031412015.1 Chitinophagaceae bacterium | reverse complement strand
AAATGCTTCTAAGGAGGCGGGAAAACACACGGTCCACTTCGACGCCGGAACAATGGCAAAAGGTATCTATTATTATAGGATACAAGCCGGTGATTTTACCGAAGTGAAAAAATTAATTATCTGGTAATATCTTTTTTGTTCGAGATTTTAAGCCCCGTTTTTTAAGCGGGGCTTTTTTGTAGACTTATACGTGACTGGTCATTGGTTGCACGAACCGGTAGTATTTTAACCGGCACTCATTTAATTAGAATGTCATAATAGATTCTGTCGAAGTTTACCAGGAGTAAAATTTACCAGGCAGTGACCACAACCCAACCGGGGCCCAAAAACCAGGAAAGCGCTGAAAGAATTTGTCATTCTCAACATCTCATCCAGGTATCGTAATTTTACTATTGTGCATAGTAGGGGGTAAAAAAATAGTATTTTCCCTCATGGCCCAAAATTTGAATAGCTTTTTTCCTTAATTTCACTCTGAATAGTTGTAAATCTTCAATACAACCTACCCGAAAAGCCCCTCAAAACCTGTAATATCCTCTCTAAATAACAACTCCGGACGAAAACTTCTCTGATTAGATTTTAAGGATTAACTAAAACTAACCTAAACTCGTCGACATGATTCGGAGTATTACGTTCTGTATGAACAGGCGCCTGCTGTTCGTATTTTTTTATGTAGTTGTTTTTACTTTTTTTTCATTTGCACAGAATGCGATCGTAACTGAAAATGCGAATGCGGGAAATCCTATTTCCGAATGGGGAGTGCCTGATTTCCGGGATAACAGGATTTCCGGTTTTGCCAATAAAATGAGTTTAAACAGAGGTGAAACAGTTCGGTTTAAAATTAATGTTCAGAGTAGTGCTAATTATACTTTAAGAATATATCGTATTGGCTACTATGGCGGAAACGGTGCGAGATTGATGGCCAATCTTGGTACATTTAGCGGAACGGTACAACCAAGTGGCATAAGTGATCCGTCAACCGGTTCGTTGGATTGCAGCAATTGGAGTGAGTCGGCTACCTGGGCGATCCCCGGGTCTGCAGTTTCAGGACTTTACATTGCCAAAATAGAAAGAAGTGGAGGTGGTAGTAATCATATAGCTTTTATTGTACGCAACGACGCAAGCAATTCGGATCTGTATCTGCAATTTCCGGATGCTACCTGGCAAGCCTATAATGGGTATGGTGGTAATTCGATGTATGATGGCAATACCAGTTGGCCCGCCGGTCATGCCGTAAAAGTTAGTTACAACCGCCCTACCTTTCCTTACAATTCTTTATTCAATACGGATGGCCGGCAGGCGGACTGGTATATGAATGCTACATATCCTATGATACGCTGGTTGGAGAGAAATGGTTATGATGTGACTTATACCAGTAGCAACGATGTTTCCCGGAACGGCGGCCGGTTACTTAATCACAAGGTTTTTGTGACCCTTGGTCATGAAGAATATGTGTCCAAAGATCAGCGGAGTAATATCGAAGCCGCAAGAGATGCCGGTGTTCACCTGGCTTTTTTTACAGGTAATGAAGTGTACTGGAAAACGAGATGGGAAAATAATAATGGTACGGAAGATCGTACACTAGTTTGCTATAAAGAAGGATTTCTTGGTGACGGTACATTGGGTGAAAGAACCTGCGGCTATAAATGCGATCCTTCCGGAGAATGGACAGGTTTGTGGAGAACCGGGGGCAATTATGATGCAGGAAAACCGGAAAATAGACTAGTTGGGCAGATTAGCTGGGTAGAATATCCTGCGGAAATAGG
>JANOCH010000080.1:0-4452 GCA_031412015.1 Chitinophagaceae bacterium | reverse complement strand
GTTTATTTTTCAGAGGAAAGATTAGATCCAAAATTGAATTTATCCCAGTTTGATAAAGCATGAATTCTTTTACTTTGCCGTTGTTGATCCTGCACAATATAACGGCCCTGAAGATTTACTCTTGCTCCATAGGAGCAATTCGTGGGTAGATTGAAATAATAAAACGAGGTTCGTTCCGTAGGAACGATTGATGTCAGTTGTCTCACCAGACGTTCCGATGGAACGTAATCCCTCGTTTTGTCAGTATCTTTTTTACCCATGAGCCGTTCCCGACGGAACGATTTTCTAAATAAAAAGCAAAAATGCAACGAATTAAAAACGCAACTAAAAAGCAACCTTAGTTCAACGCCGGAAAAATTACCTTGGTAGTTTTATCAAAATAACATCTTATTTCATGCGGGATTCCAGTTGTGTTTCTCGTCCCGCACATATTTTGCCCAGCTATAAAGCGCATCATAGATTTTCATTCCGGTTTCCAGCATGGCATGATCATTTTTGTAATTGTAGGAAAGCCCTGCTGAGATGGCCCATAATCCTGCTGATTGAGGGGTAAGATCAAAGCGATCAGTATCGGCTCCTCTTACAATGTCTGCCATCTGTATTAATGCAGGATCATTTAGCTGGTGTTTTTTTAAAATAAAATCAAAGGTGCAGTCGTCCCCATAGTGGGAATATTCCGCGCCGGGAATATCATACGGTATTGCTTCCATTTCATCGGCCTTTTCAAAAACCTGTTCTTTAGCTGCATAAAGGAATTCGGCTTCCCTGTCTACAAAATTTTTGATAAGCCAGGGACAGGCTATCCGGTCGATCTTGGGGCGCTCCCTTGTTATCCACTTCATAGAAATGATTTTAGTAATGAACTGCAATGTTAGACGGTTACAAGCTGTCAAAATAGAATGGAATTAACCTTTTGTACAGAACTTACTTTTGTTGCATTTTTTTTCGATAGGCTGAAGGGTTTTTACCGGTATGTTTTTTAAAGATCCTGCTGAAATGACTTTGGTCAGAAAACCCGGTCAGGTAAGCTATCTTGGTCAGGGAATAGCTGCTTGTATCCAGGTATTCAATAGCTTTTTCTATCCGGAGTTTTCTAAGGTATTCGCCAAAAGATAGGTTGTCGAAATGCTTTGAGAATTCACGGGATAAATAGGCGGGATGTATATTGACGTCTTTAGACAATTGTTTCAGGGTAATATTGGTATCTACCTGGTCCTGTATAATTTCTTTTAATTCTTTGACCCAGGCAGGCGTCTTTTTACTGGTGGATTTATGTTTTAAATACTTCTCAAATACTTCTATCAAAACATGATCAACGGGGTTTTGAGTATGCTTTTCTTTTTGATGATACTTCGCCCAATGGTATAAGGCATCATAAAGCAGCATCCCTTTTTCCAGTAATTCATGATCGTTCTTGCTGATATGGGCAAGTCCTGATGAAATAGCCCATAGACCGGAAGCCTGTGGAGCCATGTCATGCCGGTCTGTATCCGCTCCTCTTATGATTATAGCTAAAGTATGAATGGCAGGATCTTTAATCTTGTATTTCTTAACAATATAATCGAACGTGCATTGGTCATTGTAATGCGTAAACTCCACATCAGGAACATCAAAAGGTATGGCGTCTAATTGTTTCGCTTTCTCCTTCACCTCATTGAACGGAACATAAACGAACTCTGCTTTATCATCTATAAACCTTTTAATAAGCCAGGGACAGGCGATACGATCGATCTTTGGGTGTTCACGGGTGATCCATTTCATGTGTTTGCTTTGGATAAAATTACAATGCAGTATTCATAAGAGCATAATTGAGTTCTGTGCCAGGTCTTACAAACGGATGGAATAGGTGAGATATTGGTCTGATCAATTTAGGTGTAAATCATTACCAGCCCCGAGCCTGCGGCGACCAGTATCTTCCTTGCGGTAAATTTTTCCCCGTTTCCCCACAATTGTAATGTATAAGACACTGCCACATACGCGTATTTCCTGATTTTCCAGCTTGATTTGGCATGAGTGTCCGGCAGTATACCCCGTGGCATGAAAATTGAAAATTGTAGTTATCACCAATTACTAAAACGAAATTTTATGAAGAAAACCATTGAAAAATTCCTGAATGCTTCCCTGAAGAAAATGAAACAACATAAAGAGCAGATAAAGAAATTCAGTTTTTTAAAATATAAGGAAGACTTTGTGATTACGGAACAGGAAGAAAAAGAAGGTGGTTTTTTCGGTAACGATAAGTTTAAAGTATCCTCCGTGAAATATGCTCAGTAATTTATAACGATAGTAGATTTTTTATAAGCAGTTAGTCCCGATAATTATCGGTATCGTTAAACACCCTTGTTTTCGGCAAGGGTGTTCTTTTTTAAACTGTATTATGACAGAAATCAAAGTCAAAGCATAATTTGTCTTCGGCCTACCTTTTTGCTAAAACTTCCAGCCCAATGCAATCAATGGTAGTTTATCTTCTTTCGATGCTGTGTAAGTAAAAGTAAGTACCAGGCGACGCAATGGCGATATCCAGAAACCTCCGCCATAACCACTCAACCATTTATTGCTGTCATCATTGTCGGCCCATATTCTCCCGGTATCATAAAAAGCCAGCAGTCCAAGTGACCCGGGAAAAAGATAGGTCTTGAAATTAGCCAACCCAATTCTCATCTCAAGATTATTGTAAAATTGGGAACGACCGGCAAACCTGTACTTGCGGTATCCACGAAGATGATCTTCCCCGCCAAGGTACTGCGCCTGGTAAAATTCGAAGTCACCGAAATTATGACCACCGCCAATACGGTTAACCAGTATCAGTTTTTTCTTTATCAACTGTATATAAAAGCTAAGATCAGAATTCAATTGAGTTACTTCATAGCTGGCATCATTCAATCCCGAAAGATGACGTACCGATGTCTGCCAGAAAATTCCTTTCATCGGCATTATCTTATTGTCTCTTGTATCAGCGGTCAACGAAAACTTTCCGCCAACATACGATTGCTTGGAAAAAGCCGTAGCGGGATCAAGTCCATTAGCGGCGGTTTGTACAACATTCCGGGTCCTGTTGTTTTTATCGGTCGAATCCATTTTATAGTACTGGAAAGTTGGCCCGATCGTCATGATCACTTTTTCTGAAAAATTCTTCCGGAGCAGGAGGGAGATATCGCCTAAATTATAGCGTGCCCAGTAATAACGGAACTCTCCTGGTTTTGATTTATCATAAAAAGTATTGGCTCCATACCCAAAAAAATTGCTGATGGCCGGGGCTTTAAAATCTGTTTCAAATAAAAGATCGGATCGCCTGCCGAATACACCGATGAATTCCGCATTGTACCGGAAATTAAAAGCTTTGGAAGCCAGGGCATGATTCAGCGTAATAGTATGGCTGTTCTTATACGGTGTTTTTCTAAAGCCATGATGAATGATCTTCATCCATCCACCGAGATATAAACCATCATCTAAATTGAATCCCAGGGATAAAAAAGGTATTACCTGGTTGTATTTATAATAGATAGGATCATATTCGTTGACGATGGTGTCATTCGACATTTTATTTTTTAGCCTGCCGGTTATTTTATTATTCTCTCCCAGGCTGTCGAATACGATGCCACCATCACCGGATGTGCCGGCATATTCAAAATGATCAACGCCCTCACCACCGATCATGCGGATCTTGATCTTATCATTTGTTCCTTTAACGGTAAATTTATCCGCGCCGCCAAACGCATAGAGCCGGATCTCTTTCGTATCCTGCGGGTCAAAAAGTCGTTCATACAATTTGGTTTCGGTTTCTCCTTCCTTACTGATCTTAAAGACCTTTAACACGATGGAGCCGTCATCATTCCTGCTGATATCAAATAATTCTGTTTTGTCGCTGGCGGTTACATCTACTATCTCGGCCAGGAATTTATAATATTCCATTACATCATCTGCCAGGAATTTGCGACGCTCCTTTAAAGATTGGATGATCTTGCCAGTGGAAATAGCTCTTATCTCCGGCGGCTGCTGCGCCAATGCGTTTTCAATGACGGCATCGGTCATCTGCGGAAGAAATGTATCTACTGCTAACTTCCAGTCCTCTTTCGTAAGTGTATTCAAAAAGAAACGATCGAGGTTACGTGCAGCGAAGTTAAAACGCTTAATGTTTTTTGTTTTTGCTTTCAGTCCTTCCAGTTGGGGCACCAGCCATGGCCATTGCACTATATGCGGTAAAAGGCCCTGGTTGATATAAAATGCCTGGTCCCTGTCTTTTGGAATCGGATAAAATTGTTTTCCTTTTTCTTTATCAATAGCGCCCCATTCCCATTGCCCTTCGTGCCGGTCAAAATCCATAACAAACATATCTAATATCCTTACACGTAATAAAGCGGGCTGATCAACGACGTTGTCATTATCTTCTTTCAATTTCTTTACTACATCCTCTGTATCGTATCCTTTGTCTACAGAGTCGGGCAGTCTTTC
>JANOCH010000079.1:0-15341 GCA_031412015.1 Chitinophagaceae bacterium | reverse complement strand
CTATCTCCAATAAAATAAAAAAGAAAGGGGTCGATTTCGAGGAGGTATATGACCTTTTTGCTATTCGTGTTATTCTTGATTCACCGGCTGAAAGGGAAAAAGAAGATTGCTGGAAGGTTTATTCCATGATCACGGACGAATACACTCCATCGCCTGAAAGGATGCGGGATTGGTTGAGCAACCCCAAATCAAACGGTTATGAGGCATTGCATACCACGGTGATGGGCCCACAGGGAAAATGGGTGGAAGTGCAGATCAGGACCAAACGGATGAATGAAATTGCAGAAAAAGGCCTGGCGGCCCATTGGAAGTATAAGGAAGGTGCTGGCGATGAAAGCCGTTTTGATAAATGGTTTCAGCAAATACGGGAGATGATTACCGGCCAGGAAACCGATAGCGTCGATTTCCTGCAAGATTTTAAAACCAGCTTTCTTGCCGAAGAAATATATGTATACACTCCGAAGGGAGATGTAAAAATGTTGCCAGTTGGCTCAACTGCCCTCGATTTTGCTTTCGCTATACATAGTGCTATAGGTGTGAAAACCATTGGGGCGAAAGTCAATCATAAATTGGTGCCGATCAGCCATAAGCTTAGAAGCGGTGACCAGATAGAGATCATTACCAGCAATAAGCAAAAGCCATCTGAGGATTGGCTCGGGTTTGTCGTTACGGCCAAAGCCAGGGGTAGAATTAAAGATGCCCTGAAAGAGGAAAAGAAAAAGATCGGTGATGAAGGAAAATACACCGTTCAGCGTAAACTGGAATCAGTAGGCGCAGCTTTGAACCAGCACAATATTGATGAGCTGGTGCATTTTTATAAGCTGACCTCGCACCTGGATCTTTTTTACCAGGTGGCCATCAAGAATATTGATCTTAAAGAGATCAAAGAATTCAAAGTCGTTGGTGATAAGATAGAAGCGCCGAGGCCTGTCAAGACGGTGCAGGAGTTTAAGCAAGATATTATACCCTACCAGCAGTCGATTGGAAAAAAAGATGCGGAACTGATCATATTTGGAGAAAGTAGCGATAAGATCGTGTATAACCTGGCGAATTGCTGTAAACCCATACCCGGTGACGACGTTTTTGGTTTCATTACAACAGGTAAGGGTTTAACCATTCACCGTACCAATTGCCCTAACGCCGCTAAATTATTGGCCAATTACGGACACAGGGTAGTAAAGACCAAGTGGGCGAAGAATAAAGAAATTTCCTTCCTTACGGGTTTGAAGATTGTGGGAATGGATGACGTGGGAGTCGTCAATAAAATTACCAGTCTTATTTCGGGTGAGCTTAGGATCAATATCGCCGCTCTTACAATAGAGGCCAAGGAAGGGCTTTTCAGGGGCAATATCAAGCTATATGTGCATGATAAGGAAGAATTGGAAACTTTAGTGCAAAGTTTGAAGGACCTGCCGGGTATTGAATCGGTGGAGAGATATGATACAGAGGATATCCCTTAATCATTTGAAGGTTTGGATAGTAGGTCTCGGCAAGCATATAATAATGCTCACGTGGCGTTAATAAATTATGCTTATTTGGGAATAAAAATCAGGCGAAGCCACCGTAATAATTCGGTGGCTTCGTTGCTGACAACGTATTTTTGCGCCGGTCAAAAAAGACCTATTGAATAAAATAACTAACCGAATTATGGTAGATGTAATACTCGGCCTCCAGTGGGGCGATGAAGGAAAGGGTAAAATTGTTGATTATTTCGCTAAAGATTATGACGTTATCGCCCGTTTCCAGGGCGGGCCTAATGCGGGGCATACCTTATATGTGGATGATAAAAAAGTGGTGTTGCACCAGATACCATCCGGCGTTTTTCATGCAGACAAATTGAACCTCATCGGAAATGGCGTAGTGCTGGACCCGGTGACTTTAAAAAGAGAATGTCAAACAGTAGGATCCTTTGGTGTAGATCTTCGCAAAAATCTTTTTATTTCAGAAAGGGCACACCTGATCTTGCCTACACACCGGGCATTGGATAAAGCTTCCGAGGTTTCAAAAGGAAATCAGAAGATCGGATCAACTCTCAAAGGAATAGGCCCGACCTATATGGATAAAACGGGTAGAAATGGCTTGAGAGTAGGGGATCTGTTAGACAAAAATTTTACGACAGCTTATATCAAGTTAAGGTTAAAGCACCAGCGTTTATTGGATAATTATGCGTTTGATGAAGATATATCGGCCTGGGAAGAAGAATTTTTCGAAGCGTTAGAGTTTTTGAAAGAACTTAATATCGTCAATGGCGAATATTTCATCAATGGCCAAATAAAAGCCGGTAGAAATATTTTAGCTGAAGGCGCACAGGGAAGCATGCTGGACATAGATTTTGGTACCTTCCCCTTTGTTACTTCCTCTAACACCATTTCTGCCGGTGTCAGCAACGGTTTAGGCGTAGCTCCCCAGCAGATCAGGGATGTGATCGGTATTACGAAGGCGTATTGCACAAGAGTCGGCGGAGGTCCGTTTCCAACGGAATTAGAAAACGAGCTCGGTGAAGAATTAAGAAGAGCCGGTAGTGAATTTGGCGCAACAACCGGCCGTCCCCGTCGTTGTGGATGGATCGACCTCGTAGCCCTTCGGTTTGCCTGCATGATCAATGGCGTGACAAAGATCGTAATGACAAAAGCAGACGTCCTGGATGAATTTAAAGATTTAGAAGTATGTACAAGCTATAAAATAAACGGGAAGGAAACAACGGAAATGCCATTTCGCCTTGACCGGGTGGCTGTTGAGGCAATATATAAAAAATTTCCAGGTTGGAATGTTCCCAGTAGTGCAGCGAAGTCAGTAAAAGAATTGCCTGAAACCATGAAAACATATGTAAGTTTTATTAATCAGTATCTTGGCGTAGATATACGGTATATATCAAATGGCCCGGGACGTAACCAGATCATTTCTATTTAGTAAAAGGACTCGGAAATTTTTATTTAAAAAAATTTGGACAATTAAAAACTTCGCTGAAATTTTACACTCATAACCCTACCAGACATGGCATCAAAATCCGATAAGGAAAAAAAAGTTACCGGCAAGGCTCCAGCTGATTCTGATAAAGGATCGGCAAAGAAAGAATCATCTAAACCTAAGAAAAAGGAAGACGATGATGACGATGATTTTGACGACGAGGTAGAGGAAACTACTTCTAAATCTAAATCCGCCAAAGCGGCTACCACTTCAAAAAAGAAGAAAGGAGACGATGATGACGACGACGATGATGCAGAAGATGAAAAAGCGGATGATTGGGAAAAAGTAGAGGAAGATGATAATTGGGACCCTGACTTTGCGGAATTCGATGTACCCAAATCAAAAGGGAAGAAAGCAGCCACACCGGGTAAAAAAAGTGCAGCCGCTGAGGAGGATGATGAATTCAAAGTAGATGATGAGTTCAAGGATATGTTTAATGACAGCGATGATTTTGGTGATGAAGAAGACGACTATTAATTCTCTTTCATTCGATTAAGGTATACTAAACTGAATAACTCCATATTTCCGGTATCTGATTTCCGGCTGATAAAGGAAAAAGTGTTGAACTGGGCGCAACAGTTCAACACTTTTTGTTTTTTGGATAATCACCAATATCTCATAAAACCACATACACAGGAATGCCTGCTAGCCGCTGGCATAAAAGGGAATTCATTCACAGGATCTGATATCTCTCAGTTGCAGGAGTATCTCAATAAAAAAAAGGATCGCTGGCTCTTTGGTCATATTAACTACGATCTGAAGAACGGGTTGGAGGCACTTTCATCTCATCATCACGATCATATTCAGTTTCCGGAAATTTTCTTTTTTGAACCATCTGTACTAACCAGTCTTAATGAAAATTTCATCACCATACAGGCCGATGATCCCCAGGAAATATTTAATGAAATAAATGCGATCATTCTGCATGATACTGCCAGAAAACGTGTAAGTGATATTCGGATAAAGAACAGGATTCAAAAAGAGGATTATCTGTCTATTATCCAAAAGCTGAGGCAACATATATTAAGAGGTGATTGCTACGAGATCAATTTCTGCCAGGAGTTTTTTTCAGAAGCTGTTGACATTGATCCATTGTCCGTATATAAAAAATTGAACGATATTTCTCCTAACCCTTTTTCAGCGCTTTACAAGCTGGAGGAGAAATGGCTTCTGTGCGCAAGTCCTGAGCGTTTTTTGAAAAAGGAAGGGACAAAAATTTTATCACAACCCATTAAAGGAACGGCTAAAAGAATACCTGGAAACAATATCAGTGACAAAAAAAACAAAGACGAATTGCTGCGTAGCACAAAAGATCGTTCGGAAAATGTAATGGTAGTAGATTTGGTGCGGAATGATCTTTCAAAAATTTGCGATGTAGGCACCGTGAAGGTGGATGAATTATTTGGTATCTATTCCTTCCCACAGGTACATCAAATGATATCTACGATCAGCGGCGAACTAAAAAAAAATATTTCCTTTTCAGATATTATCAGGGCTACCTTCCCAATGGGGTCTATGACCGGTGCTCCAAAAAAAAGAGTGATGGAACTGATAGAGCAGTACGAGAAGACAAAACGGGGAATTTTTTCGGGTGCAGTTGGGTATATTTCTCCCGATGGGGATTTTGATTTCAATGTCGTAATAAGGAGTATTATGTATAACGAGCCATCCGGGTATCTTTCTTTTCAAACCGGATCTGCCATTACCTTCTATAGCGATCCTGAAAAAGAATGGGAAGAATGTTTATTAAAAGCGGAAGCGATGAAGGCTGTATTCCGGATTTAATGAGTCTTATACATCTCAAAAGATAATTATGGCGGATATTAAAAGCCCAATCCTATAAATATACGTAGTATAAAGACGTAGTTGAAGGGTCACTCATGTCATGTTACATTGACAGTAATCAATTGTAAATAACTTCTTTTCAGTCGCTTGAAAGCGTTAATGGCATAGACTATGACTGCTGGTATGATGTTTGGATAATTGGAGTTATTAATAAAAAACTTATGAGTCAAACCAGGAAATTAATTGTAGTATCAATAGCAGTTGCTATTCTTACTACCAGTTGTAAGAACATGAATAAAACACAGAAGGGCGCTGCCATCGGAACAGCGGGAGGAGCAGCTGTCGGTGCGGTAATAGGAAAAGCATCGGGCAATACCGCATTAGGTGCAATAATTGGTGCAACGGTGGGCGGTGTTACCGGCGCTGTGATAGGAAGAAAAATGGATAAGCAGGCCGAAGAGATCAAAAATGAAGTTCCCGGCGCGAAAGTCGAAAGAGTAGGAGAAGGAATTGTAGTAGAGTTTAGCAGTGCAGTATTATTTGGGTTTGACCAGGCGGCACTCACGTCGAAGTCTGAATCAACATTGGATGACCTTATCAAAATATTAAATAAATACCCCGATACAAATTTGGAGATACAGGGCCATACGGATAATAAAGGTACCGATGAGTATAACCAGGGATTATCGGAGAGAAGAGCAGGAGCGGTGGCAACTTATCTTAAAGGTCATAGTATTTCCTCCGGAAGAGTGAGAACGGTTGGTTTTGGAAAGAACAGCCCCAAATATAGCAACGATACTGAAAGTGGCAGAGCTGAAAATCGCCGTGTCGAATTCCTTATCACGGCTAATGAAAAAATGAAAAATGATGCTAAGAAAGAAGCAGGAAATTAACCAGATAGATCATAAGACAGAAATTATTAATCTAAAACAACACTAATGAAAACAAAGATTGGATTCGCAGTAATTGCTGCGGCATTTTTTACAACGACAGCTTTTGCTCAATCAAAAACTACTTTCGGTATTCGTGCAGGTATTAATTTTCAAAACCTGAATGGAAAAGATGATAACGGTGATAAATTGGACAATAAATTAATGACCGGGTTCAATATAGGTGCAAATGCGGAAATTCCTGTTGGTATTGATTTTTATGTACAACCTGGGTTATTATTTAGTACCAAAGGCGCCAAATACGACTTTGCCAGTGTTGAAGTAAAGAGAAACCTTTCTTATTTAGAAATTCCTGTTAACTTTTTATACAAACCTGAACTGGGTGAAGGGAGAATGTTGTTGGGATTCGGCCCCTATGCCGCATTCGCGATTGGTGGTAATATAAAGGGCGGCGGTACTAACATAGATGTTGAATTTGGTAGTGAAGTTGGGGAAAATAAGCGGTTTGATGCCGGAGCAAATTTGCTGGCTGGGTATGAATTTAATAACAAGATATCTTTTCAGTTAAATGCCGGATTAGGTCTGGTTAATATGTATAACAGGCCCGACAATGATAACAAAACGTCAGTAAAGAATACAGGCTTTGGTCTTTCTTTGGGCTATAGGTTCCAGTAACAAGCAGGCTAACGATAATATTCTTCATATATAGAAATGGTTGTTCAAATCGAACAGCCATTTCTATTAAAAGAGATCGGATAATTATTTCTTAGAAAAGGAGTAATTAATAGAGATGCCGTTTCCCTCAAAAGTAACGGTAGAACGTAACGAAAGGGTAGCTGCTGTTGCTGAAACAATGTTGAATTTGTAACCATCGGTGATATCCTTTGCCTTTACACCTCCCGGGAGTCTTTTATACTGTAAAATAGTTTGGCCATTTTCCAATTGGTAGGACCAGACGATGTTTCTTTCTCCCGGAGTACATCCGGTTTCATTCCCGGTAATAGTATAAGATCCGTTTCCGTTATTGGGAAATACCCATGTACTCCCTTTCAAACAGTTTTCGGTGCCTTCATCCAACAGGGTCAATTTGACTTTTTGACCCTGGGGTAGACCTTCGTAAGTAATATTTTCTAATAACCAGGTTCCTTTTACATCATCCCGGCTGGCAGTAGCGGCTGTTTTTTTCGAAGAAGTACAGGACGTGATGATCATCGCTGCAGCAAGCATGAAAGAAATTCCTTTGAATGTTGTTTGTAACATAAGAAGAGTTGTTTTAATAAAAATAGTTTTCATCATCAGTATAGGAAATATTGTGCCTGTTTTAGATAAAAAATAGAAACGGTTTACCCAGGGGTAAACCGTTTCTATTTATAGAGGAGTAATATTATCAACGAGTACCTGCGGAAGCCGTTTCCGGATTTAGTAATAGTTGGATCGACTCGTTTAATATCTCAAATTTTTTAGTCTTAAAAACATCCATTTTGTCAGCTGGTAAGCGCAGGTCATATTTGCCATTGGTAGCTATATCCCTGTCAAAATTGGGATTGATCTTATGAAAAAAAGTATTGTCTACTGCGACGTGCTTGATGATGACGGATGAATTATAGCGGCCATTTATCGTTTGTGCCACCGCATTAATAAATTCCGTTTTAATGCTGTTTTCCTCTCTATTAAGTAAAAAATCTCCCGCCTCTTTTTTAGTCAGGGTGGTGATACCACCCTCGCCTTCCATGATATAATGAGTGGCGATGAATTTTTTTACATGCTTTCTTGACTCTGCTGGCAGAAATTTCTGTAAGGTCCAAAAATCACGGCTACCGCTTCGTTTGATCGCGGAATTCACTTTTCCAGGGCCACCATTGTAGGCAGCAATAACCAGTAGCCAATCGCCATAAATAGAGAAAAGATTGGTCAGGTATCTTGATGCGGCATGCGTACTCTTAAAAATATCCCGCCTATCATCCACTTTATTGTTTACCCTAAGCCCTAAAATCTTTGCGGTTGAGGGCATAAATTGCCAGGGACCAACTGCTCCGGCCCAGGATCTTGCATTGACTTTTAGTTGTGATTCAATGACAGCCAGGTATTTTAATTCTTTAGGTAAGCCATGTTTTGTGAGAATATCGTCCATCATATCAAAATAAGGCTTTCCCCAACCTTTCATGGACTCCATCGATTTCCCAAACTTGCCAATATAATCCTCCACAAAACTGACGGCAAGTGGATTGAGCTGTTCTGCACTGACACCATTGGAAAGGGTAGCAGTTGATACAAAAAGGTCTTTGAACCCATTTTTAGGGTCGGCTGGAGTAAGAGGTGTTACCTCTTGCCTGGCTGCCTCTTTGATTTGAATGTCAGTGGTATCTATTGCCGGAAGCTGGTTAATGCCTGTTTTAGCATTAGCATATCCCATACAGGCAATAGCTATGACGCATGAAAGTCCAAGTTTTTTCAACATTACAACGATTTTTTAAATACACAAATCAATCACTAAATCTTGCACACCGGTGAATAGAGTACTCGTTATTGTTTCATCAACTGGTTCGAAATGCGGAGCAAATCTAACTCATTAAACCGGTTCGACATCACCTGCAAGCCAAAAGGCATGCCATTTGTGTGTTTAAATAATGGGAGGGAAATAGCCGGAATGCCCACTAAATTGGCCATAACTGTATAAATGTCAGCAAGATACATGGCAATCGGATCGTTCATTTTCTCGCCGATCTTAAAGGCCGTAGAAGGGGAAGTTGGGAGTATTATGAAGTCGAAGTCGTTGAAAATCAATTGTATTTTATCAAATAACAATTTTCTAACTTTTTGAGCCCTGGTGAAGTAAGCATCATAGTAGCCGGAGCTCAAAACAAAGGTCCCCAGCATGATCCTTCTCTTTACTTCTTTACCAAAGCCAGAAGACCTTGTATTCTTATAAAGGTCTGTCAGCTCAATATTGGTCGCAGGAACACGGTAGCCGTATTTTACACCGTCGTATCGGGAAAGATTGGACGACGCTTCGGCGGTGGTCAGTACATAATAAGCCGGAACAATGTGGTCTAACAGGTCAAAAGCTACGGATTGGACCTGATGACCATCCACTTTCAATTGCTTCAACAGGTTTTTGATGGAATCTGATATCTCGCCATCAAGACTGGGATGATCAAGGGCCTCGTTAAAATAGGCTATGCGATATTTTTTTGTATCGCCTAAAAGTGTAGAATAGGCTTCAACAGGTTTTTGCGACACAGTGCTATCGTAATCATCCTTTCCGGCCATTACTTCCAATGCTAAGGCCACATCGGGGATATTGGTACCAAAGAAACCGATCTGATCAAATGACGAAGCGTAAGCTATAAGCCCATATCGTGAAATTCGGCCATAGGTAGGTTTTAAGCCGACAATTCCACAAAGATCCGCTGGCTGGCGAACGGAGCCACCCGTATCGCTACCGAGAGACAACATACAGAGTCCGGCCTGGACAGCCACGGCAGATCCTCCAGACGAACCACCCGGAATTCTTGTTTCATCGATTGCGTTCAATACTTTACCATAAGCTGAATTTTCATTCGTTGAGCCCATGGCAAATTCATCACAATTTAAGTGCCCGATAATGATCGCTTCTTCTGCGAGTAATTTTCTTATCGCGGTAGCAGAGTAAATAGAAGAAAAGCCTTGTAAAATTTTGGATGAAGCGGAAAGAGGATGGTCCTTATAAGCGATGACATCTTTTATGCCGATCACAACACCGTGAAGTTTACCGATAACTTTACCCGATTCTCTTTTTTCATCAAGTTCCTTTGCCCGGGTCATGGCCTCATCAGCATACACATTTACAAATGCATTTAGATGCTGCTTTGTTTGTATCTGCTGAAGATAATGTTCAACAGCATGTAAACAAGTAACCTTTCCTTCCTGTAATGAGGAATGATATTTTTTAATAGAGGAAAACCCGAACAAAAGTGTTTATTCTTTTTTCAATGAAAAAGCCTGGAATGAAATAAATACGAAGGTAGATTACGCTTAAGGAGTTTTAATTTCATTGGCGCTTTCTTCGATCTCTTTCTTCACATTACTTTTTGCATCATTGAACTCACGAACACCTTTGCCAAGACCTTTCATCAACTCAGGTATCTTACGGCCACCAAACATCAGCAATACGATGATCAGAATGATGATGATTTCGTTGGTGCCAAGCACGCCTAACATATCTGCATGTATCATAGTAATAACAAATTAGAATTCAAAGATAGGAAATTAGTATCTCCAAACATATCCGGTGCAACAATAACGATCGGTTGGGAAAAATAAAAAATCCCGCTACAGCGGGATTTTTTAATATGATCGGTTAATTCTTTATTTAGCTGATTCCAACGTAGCCATAGCCATACGTTTCTCACGGATCCTGGCGCTTTTACCACTTCTTTTGCGTTGGTAAAACAGCTTGGCCCTGCGCACATTACCTGTTTTATTAAGGATAATAGAGTCAACATTGGGGGATGAAAAAGGGAAAACCCTTTCTACTCCTACACCGTCGGATATCTTACGAACAGTAAAGGTAGCCGTGAAGCCAGAACCCTGCCTTTTGATCACATCACCCTTAAATGACTGGATACGCTCTTTATTACCCTCAATGATCTTGTAGTTCACGGTAATATTATCGCCCGCTTTGAAATTTGGGAATTCTTTCTTGCTGCTCAGCTGCTCATGTACATATGCGATGGCGTTCATAACTCTTATTTTTAAGGAGGGCAAAGGTAGGAGTCAAAAGGAGATTAACCAAATTTGAACTGATCTTATTTAAAAGGGACAAGAGTCAAGGAACAACGTACAAGGCCGTTCCAAAACGTGAATCTTGTTTTTCTTGTGTCTTGTGCCTTGTCCCTTAATATTTTATCTGGCTATATTCACCGCTCTCTTTTCCCGGATAACTGTTACTTTGATCTGGCCAGGAAAGGTCATTTCAGTCTGTATTTTTTGAGCGATCTCAAAAGAAAGTTTGTCAGAATCGCCGTCTGAAACCTTTTCAGCTTCCACGATCACCCTCAATTCACGACCAGCCTGGATGGCATAGGCTTTTTCCACACCTGTATAAGCCATAGCCAGGTTTTCCAGATCCTTGATACGCTGGATATATTGCTGCATGATCTCGCGTCTTGCCCCGGGTCTGGCGCCGCTTATAGCATCGCAGGCCTGCACAATGGGAGAGATCACATACTGCATTTCCATTTCATCATGGTGGGCGCCGATAGCGTTGACAACGGCAGGAATTTCACCATATTTTTCAGCCAATTTAGCGCCTAACAGTGCATGGCTCAATTCACTTTCCTCATCCGGCACTTTACCAATATCGTGTAAAAGGCCGGCACGCTTCGCCAGTTTCGGATTCAAGCCAAGCTCTGCAGCCATCGTAGCGCAAAGGTTGGCTGTCTCACGGCTATGCATCAACAGGTTTTGACCGTACGAAGAACGGAAACGCATTCGGCCAACCATTCTTACCAGTTCCTTGTGTAGACCATGGATACCTAATTCGATCACCGTTCTTTCACCGATCTCCATTACCTGGTCCTCTATCTGTTTACGGGTTTTTTCAACCACTTCTTCAATACGGGCGGGGTGAATACGGCCATCGGTTACCAGCCTCTGCAGACTTAAACGGGCAATCTCACGACGAAGGGGGTCAAAACTGGAAAGAAGGATTGCTTCCGGCGTATCGTCAACAATAAGATCGACGCCTGTAGCGGCTTCCAAAGCACGGATGTTACGACCCTCACGGCCAATGATCTGGCCTTTTATCTCATCACTTTCAAGATTGAAAACAGTAATAGAGTTTTCAATGGCTTGCTCAGCGGCGGTCCGCTGGATGGTTTGAATAATAATTTTCCGGGCTTCTTTCGTAGCTTTTTCTTTGGCGGTATCGATGATCTCCTGTTGTATAGCCAGAGCCTGGGTATGCGCCTCGCTTTTCAGGCTTTCAATTAATTGAGACTTAGCTTCTTCAGCAGAAAGACCGGCGATCTTTTCCAGGCGGCGTATATGCTCTTCCTGGTGTTTTTCCAGTTCGCTTCTTTTAATATTCACCAGGTCTATCTGGCGGTTCAGGTTTTCTTTAATAGCCTCATTCTCTTTTACCTGCTTGTCAAGACTGGTTTCTTTCTGGGTGATCGATTGTTCTTTCTGGCGAATACGGTTCTCGCTTTCGTTGATCTTACGATTGCGGTCATTTACTTCCTTATCATGCGCTGATTTTAACTGGATAAATTTTTCTTTTACTTCCAGTTCTTTTTCTTTCTTGATGGTTTCTGCCCTCAGTTCGGCTTCCTTCAGGAAAGTCTTTGATTGGAGTTCGGCATCTTCGATTATTTTCTTCGTGTCCTTGGCAAAAATGAATTTACCCGCTATGATACCCACTATAAGGGCGGCTACACCAATTAATATTGATAGTATGTTGGGATCCATGAATCTGTTGTTTAATGTGTTCCAAAATGATATAGTTTAGGCTGCAAATCGTTGATAAGCAGACGCCCCATTAATGAAGGGCAGCAGGCGAAGATACAAAAGGGAAACTAATGGATAAAAATTACAAACACATTTGACTAATTATTCAGGGAGGAGCTGACCAAAAAGCTGATTTCCAGATAAAGCGCCCGGTCGGGAGGAAGAATTATAAAGGAAATAGCAGAAACTTAAAACGATGTCTATACCTGGCTATCAAGCAGCCGCTCGATCGCTGATAGCTTTTCAGTAAGGGAATCCTGCTCTATATCCGCTGAGCCAGTTTTTGACTGCTGTTCTGTAGCCAGCCAGATAAGGACCATGGCGATATAATCCTGCATATCCTTGCCGGCAAACTGGGTTTTATATTCAATGGTCTTATCATTGATGACCTTAACCGTTCGTCTCACCACTTCCTCGTCTTTCGGATTTAGTTTGATACGATAACTCCTGTCGCCGATGACCACTGTTGCTGCAATTAATTGATCCATAACTTGCAAATTTCAAAAACTCTTTCTATTTTGTTGCATCTTCTTTAAGAAACCTGGCATCCTGTACAAAAATCGAACACTCCAGTTCTGCGAATTCCACTAACTAAAACACCCAAACAATTCGCCATGTTCGCCAAAATTAAGTCATCGAATTTTATTGATGCCCTTCAATTTGAGTTAATAGCTTCTTACACTGACAGTGCACTAAAAGGAATTTTAAAAGACGATAAAGGTAGTATCTGCAGTGTCCTTGAAAGGAACGTTCCCAACAATCAAAAACAAATTTACTGGCCCGGCCTGAATGATCTTCCGTACGGCAGGTACACACTTGAACTGTCACAGGGCGGTGAAGAAATGAGGCTGAACCTGGTAAAGAGAATCTGATTATTGGCTGAGCATTGTAATACATCGATCAATTTCCTTCAAATAGCCTGTCAGCCTTTTCTCAAATTGTTTTTTTTCTTCCTCGTCCATCTCACCATTATTGTATTTTAATATCTCCACCTGCTGCTTCAGATTTTCCGCGGAAGAGTTAAATTCCTCAGCCTGCTTTTTTATCTGGTCCAACTCATCTTTTAATGACTGATTTTCCTTTTGCAAAATAGCATGCTGCTTCATTAACTGCTGAAGCTTATCGTGTATCCGTTTCAGGTGTTGTTCTGATCCAGTCATAGCATTAATCTTAAATAATCAATCTTGAAACCTGGCTGATAGTCCTGACTCTAACAATCGGAGTAATTAGCATATCAACACGTTTTCAAATTAGCACAACTTGTCCTCCCGCCCTGGCGGGATGGATTATTTCCTTATCTCAGCCTGCAAATCTTTCTCCAAAGTCGACATGATCTTATTCATCCATCCGTCGATCTCCTGGTCGGTCAAGGTTTTTTCTTCATCCAAAAAAGTAAAATTGACCGCCATGGATTTTTTACCCGTACCTAATTTTTCGCTTTCAAATATGTCGAACAATTTTACCGCCTGTAGTTTTTTCAAATTCATTTTTTGAATCATTTTCTCAACTTCTTCATAGGCTAATTGATTAGATACGATCAGCGCCAGGTCACGCTGTACGGCAGGGAATTTTGCAATCGGCTTAAAAGCAGGTTTATTATCCGCGGCTATTTTCGATAACAGATCCCAGTTCAGGTCGGCGAAGAAAACAGGTTGTTTAATGTCAAAACGAGCCAATGTTTTTTTATTGACAATACCAGTTTGTAAGACTGGTTCTTCCTTTATTTTTCCCAGCAAACCACTTTCAAATTTCGGATGTTGTAAGGCTTCAAACGAATCAAACCTTACGCCAAGCAGTTGCAAAATTTTTGCTACAATGCCTTTCAGCACATAAAAATCAGCAGCTGTTGGTTTGTTTCTCCAGCTTTCTTCAAGGTTTTTGCCGGTAATATATAAACAGAGATGACCGGGTTCGCTGTATTGAGCGGAGCCGGTGGTACGGTATGTTTTGCCGAACTCAAAGAAGCGGAGATCATTATTTTTCCTGTTCAGGTTGTGGGCGATAGATTCGAGCCCTGTTTCCAGCATCGAGGGACGAAGAATATTCAAGTCCGCACTGAGGTTGTTCAGCATTTTTACAGAAGTACCCAACTCTTCTTCCGCGAAATAAGCTGAATTAGTAATGGAATTGGTCATGATCTCGTAAAAGCCAAGTCCGACGAGATAGTTAGCTGTTTTTTCTTTGTATACTTCCAATGCATAGTTGTCTTCCACAGAAGGGGTAATAGTGATCGCATCAGGAATAGTTACATTATCCAGGCCATCAATACGCAGTATCTCTTCTACCAGGTCGGCAGCCAAACTGACATCGGGTTTATGATAAGGTACGGCTACACGTAATTCATCAATACCTTCTTTCAGCATTTCAAATCCGAGGCTGACCAAAATATCTTTTACCGTATCGGCATGATAATTTTTGCCACTCAATTTTTTCAGGTAATGATGTTTCATCGCTACCTGTGTTTTTTCTTTGGGTTGGGGGTACGTGTCAACGATGTCTGAAGCGATTTCACCACCGCATATTTCTTTGATCAGCATGGCTGCTCTCTTCAGCACATTGACCGTAGCGGAAATGTCGGTTCCCTTTTCAAAACGACTTGCCGCATCCGTTCTTAAACCATGACGGAACGAGGTTTTACGGATAGTTACCGCATCGAAGCAGGCACTTTCCAAAAAAATATTTTTTGTGGATGATGTAACACCGCTATGCAAACCACCAAATACACCGGCAATGCACATGCCTTCGGTTGAATTGCAGATCATCAGGTCTTCAGTTCCCAGCTTTCTTTCCTTTTCATCCAGTGTTACAAATTTTGTCCCTTCCGGTAAATTTTTTACGATGACTTTTTTACCGGTGATCGCATCTGCGTCAAAAGCATGAAGAGGCTGACCGGTTTCATGCTGGATATAATTAGTGATGTCAACAATATTATTAATGGGCCGTAAGCCAATGGCTTTTAGTTTTTGTTGCAGCCATTTAGGAGACTCCTTAATGGTTACGTTAGCAATACTTACTCCTGAATACCTTGGACAAGCCGATTCGTTTTCTATCATCACTTTAATTGCAAGTGAAGTATTATCCGCTTTAAAATTATTGTTGCCGGGCAGTTTAGGTTTGATGCCCTTTTTAACATGATGACTTAAATAAGCACATACATCTCTTGCCACACCCCAATGGCTCATAGCATCCATGCGGTTGGGGGTGAGACCA
>JANOCH010000078.1:0-4650 GCA_031412015.1 Chitinophagaceae bacterium | reverse complement strand
GGATTTCAAAATTGACAAATCCAATTTCTATCATTCCGGCTGGTTCAAATTTGAGTTGTATGAAAATGGTGAATTGCTGGAGAAGAATAAGTTTTATTTGCCGAAGGAGTTTTAGGCTAAGAGCTCGAAAGAGGGAAAGAGAAAAAGAGTTATTCGAAAAGGATTATTGTATTTGAAATTTCTGCTAGGTTAATATGATAGAATTTATAAACGAATTTTTGACCGGAAACTGCCAATCTCCTTCACCTCTTTTTCTCTTTTAATCTCTTAGCTTTCTCGTTAGCCTCCTAGCCCCGTAGCTCCGCATCAAACACTTTTTCAAAATTGCTTTTCACTTTCTCTTTTACTTCTTCAAAATCAACAAAACGGCCCAGTTCTTTCTGCAATGATGTCACTTGCTTGTTTTGAATGCCGCAGGGAATTATGAAATTGAAATAATCAAGATCGGTATTGACGTTTAAAGCAAAACCGTGCATGGTGATCCAGCGACTGCTGCGTACACCTATTGCACATATTTTTCTTTCCTTCCCCTTGATGTCCGAATCTAGCCAGACACCCGTTTCGCCCACAGAACGACCAGCTTCAATACCATATTCCTTTAGTGTCTGTATAATCACTTCTTCTATATTCCGTAGATACTTACCGATATCAGTATAAAATCTTTCAAGATCCAGTATCGGGTAACCCACTATCTGTTGCGGACCATGAAAAGTGATATCTCCGCCACGATTGGTGCGAAAAAAATCGATACCCCTTGCCTTCAGGTTTTCCTCACTCAACAAAACATTTTCGATGTTGCCGCTTTTGCCGAGGGTATAGACGGGAGGGTGTTCTACGAAAAGGAGATAATGTTCAGTCGTTAGTCGTGACCCGATAGCTATCGGGTCGTCAATCGTGAGTGGCTTACTTAATTGAATTAGTCCATCATGTTCTGATTGATCTGCGACTAGCGACTGCTGACTTCTGTCCCGATAACTATCGGGATCAGACTCCCGACTTCTCGCCTCCGACTTTCTTCTCACATTCTCCTGCAACAAGCTTTCCTGGTAATCCCAGGCGGTTTTGTAGTCCATCTGCCCCAAATCTCTGAATATAACCGGCTGTTTACTCATAAATGGTAATAACCTGCAAATTTACAGCTCTAACCGCCAAAGGGGGTTAAAAAACAAGCTGAAATGTGCACCTTTGCCTAATTCCTGAAACGGTTACAGGTTAAATGCTGAGTAGCGAACCCAACGAGGATCCGCCGGGGCGGGCGAAAGGAACGATCAATGTAGGAACAAAGTCTTGTAAACAAATAATCAATGAAAGAACAAGCAGGTATAGATAATAATGATATCAACGACAATAGTGATGAACTGTATGAGCGATTTAATCTTACCGTAGATAAAGGCCAGGAACCGTTACGGATCGATAAATTTCTGATCAACCGGCTGGAAAGAGCTACACGAAACAAACTGCAGCAGGCGATCAATTTGGGAATGGTATTGGTGAATGGCAAGGAAGTGCGATCTAATTATAAAGTGCGTCCTTCTGATGAGATCATTATTTATTCGGATATGTCCCCGGAACAAACCGAAGTATTGCCCGAAAATATTCCACTGAACATAGTTTTTGAAGATGACTCGATCATGGTGATCAATAAACCAGTGGGTATGGTAGTGCATCCGGGCAGCGGCAACTATACCGGTACGTTATTGAACGGCGTAGCATGGTATCTCCGACAACAAAATCCTTCAGTTTCGGAAGAAGTCTTGCCACGTTTTGGTCTCGTTCACCGGATCGATAAAAACACCAGCGGTTTATTGGTACTGGCAAAAAACGATCATGCTATGCGTACGCTTGCCAGGCAGTTTTTTGATCATACCGTTAAACGCCAATATGTGGCCCTTGTTTGGGGGGATATACAGGAAGACGAGGGAACCATTAATGCGCATATAGGCAGGCACCAACGATTACGCAAATTATTTGCAGCGTACCCTGAAGGCGATCATGGTAAAGAAGCTATCACCCATTATAAAGTGATGGAACGATACGGTTATGTAACATTGGTGCAATGTGTGCTGGAAACCGGTCGCACCCACCAGATACGGGTACATATGAAATATATCGGTCATCCGTTGTTCAATGATGATTTTTACGGCGGCGACAGAATTGTAAAAGGAACGGTCTATACCAAATACAAACAATTTGTCGAAAATTGTTTTGCGATCTGTCCCCGGCAGGCTTTACACGCAAAAACGCTGGGCTTCACTCACCCGGTAACAAGTGAAGAAATGTTTTTCGATACAGACCTGGCCGATGATATGGTGCAAGTAATTGAGAAGTGGAAAAAATATGTGGGTGCGGTTGGTAACAGGCTTGACAATGAGCAATAGTCAATGGGCAATGGGGAATTACGAAGAGTCTTCTTTTTGCAAATTGCTTATTGTCTATTGCCTATTAATCTCCATTCGTAAAGTCAAATAGCGTAGCGGTAAACACGCCTCTTTCCCTTTTCTTAAATACCACATCCCAGTTTCCTTTATAGCGCAAGGTTTTGGGGACAAGATAATCGCCGAATTTGGTCATTTGTACTTCCATGCTTACATCAAAATCATAAACACCGGCATCGAAGCTCAGGCTGTAATTTCGTGCCAGCACTTCCATGGTTTTTGCATCAAACCAGGTGACCATATCGTCAATAACGATCTTGTTCTTTTCACCGGGCGAAAGGTCGGCTCTTGCTTTAACAGAAAAAAGATAAGCCTGTTTTCCCTCGTATTCCAACTGGTCGATCAGGAAATCATAATACTCCGCCACGTCAGGATCGAAAACGTTTATCTTATTGCCAATGAATGGAATACCCGGAATTTTTTTGCCAGGGTTAAAGAACAACATCTTTAATTGTTCTTTATGTTTCGCCACACCGCTTTTTCCTTTCGCATCGAATGAGGTGCCGGCTACGATATTATTTTCTCCGCATACTTTGCCTTTCGTAAAAAACAAACCGGCATACAGTTCTGCTGTATAATAGTTAAAACTACTGTCATCATTATAAAAATCGCCCTGTGAAGTAGCTGAAAGCACCTCCATGGTCCGGCAGCCATCGGCCCTGTTTTGACGGGTCTTACTTTCGAGGGCAGCTTTTTGTTTTCCTTTTTTATCCAATATCCGGATATCATTTAAAGAGGTAAAACCCAATACGTGAAGGTTTTTAAACGCTTTGTAAAAAGTTGTATCATTTTTTACCCGGTCGATAAACTTAGGAACATTGATATCCGTTCTGACCACTACTTCGGAGAGATCGATCATCTTCGCCAGCCGTTCATTGTCCAGCGAATCTTTGGTTTGAGTAAGACCTGGCTGGCATAGCGAAACTAAAACGGGTACTAAAAGGATCAATTTTTTCATGCAACAATTTATCCGGGGAAAAGCATCTTATAGTCCACTTTGACGATGCCTCTTGAAATATCATTCAATTTGCCTTTCATTAATTTTCTTTTTAATGGAGGCAGGTAATCAATAAAAAGTTTCCCTTCTATATGATCGTATTCATGCAGAATAACCCTGGCCGTAAGTCCGTTAAATTCCTTTTCCTGCTGCTCAAAATTTTCATCCAGGTATCGGAGTCGTACCGTCTCATTGCGCGAAATATCTTCCCTGATCTTTGGGATACTCAGGCAGCCCTCGTTGTAAGACCATTCCTCACCGGATAGCTCGACGACATGTGCATTGATAAAAACAGCTTTGATCCCCGGCGCGTCAGGGTATTCTTCCTTTTCGGCTTCTTTCATCCCATTAAACATCTGCGCCGTATCCACGACAAAAAGACGAATATTCTTATTGACCTGGGGAGCCGCCAATCCTACTCCTGCGCTGGCATACATGGTCTCCCACATATCCGCGATCAGTTTAGGCAGGTTGGGAAAATCCGCGCTGATATCCTCTGCTATCTTTCTCAAAACGGGGTGCCCGTAAGCTACTATTGGAAATACCATTTAAACACTTTTTTGCAACGCCAAAGGTAACTCATCCGCGCTTATCAGACAATCAGCTGACTGACCGCATATACTCCTGTAACATAATGGTAGCGGCGATCTCATCCACCAGTGCTTTGTTCCTTCTTTGCATCTTTTTCATCCCCATTTCGAGCATGGCATCCTTCGCCATTTTTGACGTGTAACGCTCATCTACTTTTTTGATAGGAACGTTTGGAAAGGTCTTCTGTAGCTCTTTGATACATTTTTCTACTAATGGTGTGGCATGGGTATCCGTATCATCCCAGTTCTTCGGCTCACCGATTATAATGAGTTCTACCGGTTCCCTGGAAAAATAATCTTTAAGAAATGGTATCAGTTGCCTTGATTCAACAGTGGTTAAACCGGTGGCAATGATCTGCAAAGGATCAGTAACGGCAAGGCCGGTTCTTTTTAACCCATAGTCTATTGCGATAATACGGGACAATAATTATGAATTATGAGTTAAGAATTATGGATTGATAAACAGATCGGCTATTACAAAGATGGCGAAAACAACGGAGGCTATTCCATTAGCTGTCATAAAAGCCAGGTTTACTTTTCGAAGATCGGTTGGCTTCACAACAGAATGCTGGTAGATGAGCATACCTGCAAATACCGCAACGCCTAACCAATACAACCAGCCAAAATT
>JANOCH010000077.1:0-4054 GCA_031412015.1 Chitinophagaceae bacterium | reverse complement strand
GCAGGAAGGAACACCTTATATCATGAGCCGTGAATATCTTTTCACGGTTGACAATGGAGGATTCTTGATGCAAACAAGACCACCCTGGGGAGCATTGACCGCCATTGATATGAAGACTGGGACAAAGAAATGGGAAGTTCCTCTCGGGATCATGATGGATCCGCAAAAATATCCCGATGCGGTGAAATGGGGATCGATAAATTTTGGAGGCGCTATCACTACGGCGGGCGGGCTTGTTTTTATCGCGGCCAGTATGGATGGATTTATCCGTGCCTTCAATACCAGCACAGGGGAAATGATATGGCAGGCTGGGTTGCCTGCTGGTGGACAGGCGACACCTATGACGTACGAGCTCAACGGAAAACAATATGTGGTGATCGCCGCAGGTGGTCACGGAAAGTTGGGGACTAAATTGGGAGATTATGTGGTAGCGTATGCTTTGTAAAGTTGAGCTAGGATATAACGCTTTGTGTTTAAGTAGGCCCAATAATTTCCTGTGCGGCATGACTGCCGAATAATATAAAAGATAGACGCTTGTAAGCAATACGGCAAAATATCAGGCAGTGATCTCCTCAACCGGCGGTGCCAGCTTAAAACCCAACTGCTGGTACATTTTCATAAAATCAAAATTGTTCCAGCCTTCGATGATCTTGCCATTTTCGATTTTTACGCAGGTCATTCCAGTGAATTGAATTTTTTGACCACCGGCTGTAGTAGCATCAACCGTGCAACGGGAAGTTTCACAATCGCCCTGTGTCACTACGTCTTCTACTTCCAGGTGAAGCTGGGGGAATTGTGTTTTGAAACTGCGAAAAAATTGTTTAAAGCCTGCAGTACCTTTTTCTTTAATGTCTTCAATGCCATGTATCACAGCATTGGAATCCATCATTTCATCAATCGCGTCTTCACGACCATTGTTCCATACTTCCTGCATCCAGCGGTAAGTAAGGGTTGAATTTTTGTTAGGCATAAAAGGTTGTTTAATATTTGATACTGAAGGTAAAAAAAGGATGGAATATAATTTTAGGTTTCTTTCTTGCCGTCAGATCCGGTCTTTTATCGCATACTCTTCCAGGATCTTCCATTTGCTTTCTCCTTCCTGTTCAATAAGACTGATCTTTTTGAATTCTATTTTATCCGGTAATTTTACTGATGCTATTTGTTGAAATATGCTGTCGGTACAGGTGGAATTGCGGGGATGCATCAGTGTAATATGTGGTTCTTGCTTTCGCGGATTTTTGGTGACTCCTTCCAAGATCAGTCTTCTTAAGTTATGAAAATTGGAATTCGGACCGGTTGCAGGTATCAAAACTCCTTTATCATCAGAAAATTTTATGACCGGGCCAAAGTTAATGCTGACGCAAGTGTGATTTAGCATTTGTAAATTTTGCATCACTTGTTCAATAGGATCAAGTTCATCTTCCCGGCACAGGGTTACATGGCTTTTAATTAATTCAAATTGGAGAGAATTAAATTCTTTCCGGATATTTTCAATCATTCCAGATTTATCGTCATCAATAAATAGTGTTAGCTGTAATCTTTTTTTACTCATTTATCTTTTCCTGGTTGTATTGCAAAAAATTCCGATGGCAATGGGAACAAGGTTCAGCCGCGGTAGTGAATCAGAAAACACGGATGATCATGATCTTCGTTGTTGTCGGAAAGACCTGATCACCCGTATTTTGATCTTTTATATTTTAAGAAGTTGCCAGCAATTCATCAAGATTTGTATGCGCGGCGGCAAAGCCTTCTTTGAAGCCCATTTCAATTATTTTTTCCAGGTCAGTTTCGCTTGCGAAGGTAATTTCTACTTCTACTCTTGTTCCGCTGCCTGAGCTGGTAAATTGCACCTGCCAATGCATACGAGGAAACTCGGTGTTGATCTTGCCATTTTCGTCGCAGAATGCATCAAGTCCCGTATAAGATTTATTGGGAACGATCGTTTCATAATCGGCCCTGCAATAGTGACGGGAACCATCAGGTCCTTCCATGTAATAGAGCCAGGTGCCGCCCGCCCTGAAATCCATTGATTGGGTATTTGCTTTCCATGGTTTAGGTGCCCACCACTGATCAACCAGTTCCTTTTCCGTCCAGGCTCTCCAAACATGCTCCACGGGAGCATCAAAATCTCTTACCACTTTGATCTTTTTGTTGGCAGCGTCTTTCGTGTAGATCGTTTCTTTTGTCGCCATCATGATTTTTTAGTTTTAATGTTTTTTAATACGTTATCCAATTGTTCAAACCGGCTTTCCCATTGTGCCCTGAATGGCTCAAGCCATTTATCAACTTCTTTCATTTTTTTGGTATTTAAGTGACAATAAATTTCCCTGCCGGAATATTCCTGTTTGACCAATTCGCATTCCGTGAGAATTTTGATATGTTTTGATACCGCCTGCCGGCTGCAGTCAAAATGCTCAGCCAAAGCGTTGGGGGTCATCGCCTGTAGTACAATCAGGCTAAGAATGGCTCTGCGGGTGGGGTCTGCTATGCCCTGGAATACGTCTCGTCTCATGGTAAGAAATTATTTAATCAGCAACTGTTCGGTTGCAAATATAAGTGCAACAATTCGGTTGCGCAAATTTTTTTACGAAAATTTTATCCCGCCCGTAACCCGATATAAAATATTGCCAACTCCGCGTTGTCATGATCAGAACAGTTTTAAGTTCTTAACTTGTAGGGGTACATACTACCGGGTGGAAATTTATTCCGGAAAGAATAAATCTTTGCTTTTCACCAATGAAGAACGTTACACATCATCTTAAAACAGTCGGATGAAAAACAAAACTATACAAACAGAAGTGGACGCCTGTTTCCTTTACCAGAAGCTGGCCGAACATGAAAAAGACGCTGTGCTGGCCAACGTGTTCAGGCAAATGAGCGACATTGAAAAAAGCCATGCGGAGGCTTTTGCTAAAAAGGAAAATATAAGTCTTGCCAATTTAATGCAGCCTTCGTGGAGAGCAAAAACATTAAACAGCATTGGTAAAGTATTCGGGTACGACTATGTGCTGGGTTCTTTGATGGATACCGAGAAAAGTATTTCCAATGCGGTTATCAGTTCAAAACAAAAGCACAAAAAGCAAATAACCGGCACGGAAACAACCCATGTCAAAATACTAAGGTCAATTTTGGAAAAAGAAAAAAAAGTGACCGGAGTACAACTTTCCAAATTTGAAAGCCGGCATCGTTCGGTGGGAGGGAATGCTATCAGGGCGGCGGTACTGGGAGGAAATGACGGGTTGGTTTCCAATTTTAGTTTGGTGATGGGAATAGCCGGCGCCACCGCCGGGCAGGAAGGTGTTTTACTGGCCGGGCTCGCAGGCTTATTAGCCGGGGCGTTATCGATGGCATTGGGCGAATGGATCTCCGTTAAGAGTTCGCAGGAATTATATGAAAATCAAATGAAGATAGAAATGGAGGAGTTGGAGACAAACCCGGAAGGTGAAATGAAAGAACTGGCATTGATCTATATCGCAAAAGGGATTCCCGAAAAACAAGCCTATGACATGGCTGTTGAAATAATGAGTGATAAAAGCCATGCCCATGAAATACTGGTAAAAGAAGAGTTGGGGATCAATGAGGAAGAGCTTCGTGGTTCTGCTGTGGAAGCGGCGATCTATTCTTTTATATTGTTCTCGGTTGGGGCTGTTATCCCCGTATTGCCGTTTATGTTCACCAGCGGGATGAACGCAGTGATCATCAGTGTTTGTGTAAGTGCAGCGGGATTATTTTTGATCGGCGCGGCCATCACCTTGTTTACCGGAAAAAATGTTTGGTTCTCTGGGTTCAGACAAGTGTTCTTTGGGTTAGCGGCAGCGGCCATTACTTTTGGTATTGGAAAATTGATCGGAGTTTCTGTTGCAGGATAAGAAGGAACCAGGTCCTGCTATTGGCAACATGGAGGTTCCATGTTTGTCGCTATGCTTCGATGTAAAACTGCTTCCCACCAGCTTCACGACCTTTTCCAAGCCCGGCAATACGGTCATGCAACAAATGTCCATTTTGTTTTCGTCTATGCGATGGCGATAATAGCGAAGAAGAAGCTGACCAGGAT
>JANOCH010000076.1:0-3145 GCA_031412015.1 Chitinophagaceae bacterium | reverse complement strand
TAGTGCTGCAAAAGGTTGCTGAATGGGGTACGCCGGATAATTTAATGTTTGTAATTGGCGCCACCCAAGCCGATGAATTCATCAATATCCGCAAACTTACGCCTGATCATTTTTATTTAGTGCCCGGTGTTGGGGCGCAGGGTGGAAGTTTAAAGGATATTTCGGAAAAGGCAATGAACAAAGATTGCGGCTTATTGGTGAATGCGAGCCGCGCTATTATATATGCATCTGGTGGAGAAGACTTTGCAAATAAAGCGAGGATCATCGCCAGTGAATACCAGGCTGAAATGAAGGGATATCTGAAATCGTAGCTATAAAGGTTTATTTTTTTTCTGCAATTTTCCAGGTGGAAAAATAATTACGGCACCTTATGTCGTAAGGCTACTAAGGCCTTTACCCCTTATTGATAAAGTAATGGTAAACATGGAATAAATTGGCAATTTCAGGCCCGATTTTTTCGTTACACCGGTCAAAGTAACCCACTATGCTTTACCGTATTCTGTTGATCATCACCATTCTTTCTTTTATTACTTTTTCCTGCAAGAAAGAGGATCTGCCTGCTAATAATGAAACGGCTAATACCGGTTCAGGAAATACTGGCGGTGCTACACCAGCTCCCGATATTGTTTATAATGTAAGCAAATCAAAGATGTTGCAGCTGATAAATAACATCCGGAAAACTGGTTGCAATTGCGGAACCACGGCTATGCCTCCCGTAACAGCGCTGACATGGAATGATAAACTGGCAAAAGCATCCTATGATCATAGTGTTGAGATGAAGAACAATAATTATTTTAGTCACACGGGTCTGAGTGGCTCCAATGCCGGGCAACGAATTACCGCCGCTGGCTATACCTGGAAAACATGGGGTGAAAATATCGCGAAAGGTTATACTACTGAACAGGCCGTGGTGAGTGGCTGGCTCAGTAGTGAGGGCCACTGTAAAAATATCATGGGCGCCGCCTTTAAAGAGATGGGAGTCGGGCGCCAGGAAAATTACTGGACACAGGTATTCGGGGCAAAATAATTCAGTCATCCCGTTGTATCTTTTTATTAGATGATAAACCTACTGTTCAACACAATTGCAGCAGGTATTCTGAAAAAGCTTGCCCTGTTGTCAAACTTCAAACCCCGAACATCAAACAATAAACTTTCTCCTACCTTTGCGCCAACAAAAAAGATTGCTTTATGGCGGCCCGTACAGATAATTTTGTTAGCCCGGATTATTTTAACGTAGATGAATTACTGACAGAAGAGCACAAGTTCATTCGGGAAGCTGTTCGCAGTTATGTCAAAAAAGAGATATCTCCTATCATCGAAGACTACGCACAGCGGGCTGAGTTTCCGCAGCAGATCATAAAACAATTGGGTGATCTCGGATGTTTTGGTCCTACCGTGCCCGTCGAGTATGGAGGCGGAGGTTTGGATTATATTAGTTATGGATTGATGATGCAGGAACTGGAACGGGGAGACAGCGGTGTTCGTTCAACAGCTTCCGTGCAGGGATCCTTAGTGATGTTCCCCATTTATGCGTATGGCAACGAGGAACAACGGAAAAAATATTTGCCTAAACTGGCAAGTGGTGAATGGTTGGGTTGTTTTGGATTGACCGAACCCAATCATGGAAGCGATCCCTCCAGTATGCTGACGAATTTCAAAGACGCTGGAGACCATGTAATATTGAATGGCGCCAAGATGTGGATCAGTAATGCACCCTTTTCCCAGGTAGCCGTAGTATGGGGAAAAAATGATGAAGGCGAGATACAGGGACTGATAGTGGAAAGAGGGATGGAAGGATTTACCACACCCACCACGCACGGTAAATGGAGCCTTCGTGCATCAGCAACCGGTGAATTGGTATTTGATAATGTGAAAGTGCCAAAGCAAAATATTTTACCCAATGTAAAAGGATTAAAAGGTCCACTGGGTTGTTTGACAAAAGCAAGGTATGGTATCGCCTGGGGAACGATTGGCGCTGCCATGGATTGCTACGATACTGCCTTGCGTTATTCAAAGGAACGGGAACAGTTTGGTAAACCCATCGGCGGCTTTCAATTGCAACAGAAAAAGTTGGCCGAAATGATCACGGAGATAACCAAGGCACAATTGTTGAACTGGCGCCTGGGTGTTTTAATGAGCGAAGGAAAAGCTACTCCCCAGCAAGTAAGTATGGCTAAAAGAAATGCCTGTGAAGTGGCCGCCAATATTTGTCGTGATGCAAGGCAAATGCTGGGAGGTATGGGTATCACGGGCGAATATTCTGTTATGCGTCACATGATGAACCTCGAGAGTGTGATCACCTACGAGGGAACACATGATATTCATTTATTGATCACGGGCATGGATGTGACGGGGATGAACGCTTTCAAATAAGAAAGCCCTCTGTCTCCCTAAAGGGAGAACTTAGGTCAAATAGTCTTTATAAGTTTGCAAGTTCTTTAAAGTAAGTAGAACAACGATTGTGTTACCAACTACGCTCCCTGATTGGGCCTTGGTTGGGTCACACTCCCGATAGCTATCGGGATCAATTGTTGTAATTCTAATCATCAAACAAAACTCTTCAACTCAATCGGAGGGTTTATAAACACCCCTTTAGGGGATGGGGGCATGAAGATTTTTCTGATCGGCTTTATGGGTTCCGGTAAAACACACTGGGGGCGTTTATTGAGTGAAAAACTCAAGTTGCCTTTTTTTGACCTGGATGAACAAATAATCTTTGCGGAAAAGAAGTCGATCAATGATATTTTCGCTGAAAAGGGTGAAGAATATTTCCGGATGAAAGAGAAAGAGTTGTTGCATGCCATTACAGAAAGCTATGACGGGTTCATCATGTCATGTGGCGGGGGAGCGCCGTGTTACTTCAATAATATTGAATATATGCATCGGCAGGGAACAACCGTATGGTTAAATACACCCCTGGATACATTGTATAAACGACTTCTCAAAGAGAAGGACCAGCGGCCTTTGCTAAAGGATCTTTCGGAGGACCAGCTGAGATCATTCATCAAAAAGAAATTTTCGGACAGGAAGATCTATTACGAACAGGCTGATATGACGATAGAGGATGAGCACATCACATTAGATCAATTTATAGAAAGAGTATTTCATGCATAAATTATTTTTGTCAGTTGGCGCATTACTGGGT
>JANOCH010000075.1:0-9765 GCA_031412015.1 Chitinophagaceae bacterium | reverse complement strand
TGTGGGCGGATGATACGTATACAGCCCATTTGAAAATTTCTCATAAAAATAAAGGATCAGCGGATATTTTTTTGAAGCATCAAAATCTTCTGGTTTGTATAAAATACCTTGAGAGGGTTTGCCTTTGAAAGTTTTCCATTTGTATAATTCGGCGGTGCCCCAGTTGTAGTCTTTTTGTTGTGGATTGATGGAAGAGAGTTTTATATCTTTATTTTCATAGGTGGAGTTATTCAGATATTTTGTTTTTCTTCTTTCCCCTGGATTTAGGTACAAATCAGGTGACTCAGTAAAACTTTCCTTTGTATAAATAAAAACATTGGCATCCCTTGCTTTGTTAAATTGACCGATAGCAGATAGACCAAAAGAAAGAAATGCCTCACTATCCCAAAGAAGTATTTGTGCAAGACTTAGTTCCATCACTCCTGATGCTTTACTCGAATCACCAAATGCCTTTAGAAAAACTGGCTCCGATGAACTGAAAAAAGTTTGCTCGGGGTTAACGCGCAAATAACGATAGGAAAATCTATTCATCCTTCCCGTTGGAGTAATATTGCTTACGCTAGATTTCGACTTCCCGGGATACATTGATTCTGTCCCGATTGTATTAATTTTCCCCTCAGGATTGACTCTCCAGACATCATATTTGTCATAGATATACACCGCCGAATCCCCTTCATGCCAACCCATCACTCCATACGGTGATGGATCACCCGGTGAATCATATTCCTCATCATACAACGGCACTTTAATTTTTGCTGTACTGTTCCGGATAGAGTCACCATCGTAAACAAAATAATTTTTCGCCTTGTAATCATACCACATAATATACTTACCAGTAGAAGAAATGTAGGAAGCAGCAATTACTCCTGACAAATCTTTCTTTACGAGTTTCTTTGTTCCATCCTTCACCTTGATCGCATAAATATCTTTCCTCGTATTACCCGCCCATTGGCTTTCTATTCTTTTTCCAAAATCTGTTACTCCAACAAATGTTTCACCATCGCCCTCATTGGTTTGATAAACGACTGGGATTTCTGGTGTTGCCAATTGTTCAATATCATTATCATCAAAATCATACACCGCTAAAAAACTTTGCTGCAGATTCTGTTGAAGCCGGTTCTGTTGTACAGTTTGTAAATAATCATCATTGTAATGCCATATATCCAGTTTCACAAGATCAATCTCTATCAACGAAGTGTCTTTCGGAGCCTGTATTGGAGCCGTTCCAAAAAACAAACGTTTTCCTGACTTACTGAACTCAAGATTTCCATACTCACTGATCGTCATTCCTACCTGCATGCCCACCGAAGTTTTCTCCGTCAATATGCCGGCACTGTCCATCCCTTCTTTGTAATACCAGAGCTTGTAAAATTTTTCCAATTCTTTAGGCTTTGCATCCCGCTCAGCTGTATAGGCCACTTGTAAACCATCATCGGTCATGGCGAAATTTTTAAACTCATTGCCACCCCTGCTTAATGTATCCGCAAAGCCTCTTCGAAGATCATGCAACAACACCACTATTTTACTTAACGAGTCTTTGGGGTCCCGGGATTGCTCCAGCAATAATTTTCTTCCATTCTTGCTGAAATAGTATTCTACTGTGTTCTGGAATGATCTTTCCTCTCCCGTTTGCAGGTTACGCAATCGAAGTTCTGTTCCTGCTTCAATAGTGGCTGCAGAAGATTCATCACCATCGGCATCAGCGTACCAACCGGGATCATATTCATCGGTTAGTTCATCTTTCTTTTTTTGTTTCCCTTTTGGTATTGATTCTATCACCATTTTTAAAGAATCAATGACTTTGTTCAGGCTGTCGGTTAGTTTTTTACTATCCGCTTGTTTTGCTTTTGGATCGGCTGCTTTTTCAAGATGATAAGCCAGCCAGCCAAAACTCTTTGCCGGTGTTTTGTACCCTTTTACATTGGGCTTTTTCCATACACTGTCTTTCCCCAGTTCAACGATCGCCAATGAGTCTTTCGGCATTTCTTCTGCTTTCTTCTTCTTAATTCTAGCTTCTCTTGTTTCTTTAAAGAACGGTTTGATCCTGAAAATAACATAACGGCTGTCTTCAGTGACCACCGCATTATAACCTCTTGCAATGGTTTTTTTATAGCCCGCATCTGACGATTGTATCACGAGTTCATTATCTCCTTCCTGCGGATCAACGGTGTACACTACCCATTTTCCATTATTGCTGATCAGCTTCTGGCCGATGCTTTGCCAGCTATCATAAACCGAATGATCCAGGGGCTTTTTTTGGGCAAGCACGGATTGAATGACAATAAATGAAATAAGGAAAAGAAAACTTCTCAGCATCATTAAAAAATTAGGTCTTAAAGATAATGTTCATCCTGCAAACAAATACGGTGAATAGTCACCCGATAGCTATCGGGTGGACAATAATGAATTTTGCCTGTATCAGGAATTGGATGCATGTTTTGTTATCAGCCTTTTTTCCTGCCTGGCGATCAGCCAAACATGAACGATCAATGCAACCAGTATAATCGCAAAACCAACATAGAACCATTTACTGAGCAACTTATTTTCTTTGTAAACAATAAATGCCAGCAATATGCCATATATCGGCTCGAGGTTAAACGTAAGATTGACGGTAAAGGCCGATAATCGTTTCAGCGCATTGGAAGAAAATTGAAATGCGATGACGGAACAAAACCAGGAGAGTACCAACAGCCACATAATATCTTCCGCACCCGGAATAAAATTTTCGACAGGAAAGCGTTGAAGGTAAAATGGAAGCAGTATGGATAACGTGATTAACCCGCCTGTTTGTTGCCAGGTTAGCATGGTTTCCACGTTGATACGCTTCAGAAACTCCCGGTTAAAAATGGGGAACAAGGACGCCAGGATCGCAGAGATCAAACCAATGATGATACCCGTTTTATACTGCCCATCAAAGTGAAAGATGAGATAAATACCGGCGATGGTCATCAGGCCCAACAGGAGTTCGGCCCAGTTGACCCGTTGCCGGAGTATCAACGGTTCGAACAAAGCCGTAAAAAAACCAATGGCTGAGAAGCAAACCAGTGCAACGGATACATTAGCATATTTTATCGACCCGTAAAAAGTGACCCAGTGCATGGCTGCAATAAACCCTACGCCGCTGATCTTTAAAATATCCGCCAGGGGGATCTTATGTATCTTTTTAAGGATGCTGAACAATAGCCACATCGTTATGGCCGTAAACAATAAACGGTACCAAACGATCATACCTTCGTTCAGTGATATAAGCCGGCCTAGTATCCCGGTAAACCCAGCTAAAAAAACAGCAATATGGAGTTGAAGGAAAGCTTTTTTCATGCAGCCTGAAACTAATAAATACGGGAGAATATTAATGACCGGAAAGAAGATTCGTCATTGATTGAAACTTTCAGCACACAAACAAAAAGAAATTTTAGGACACTGGCCTGACCTTAGAAAGCCTTTTGAAATGATCCGCGATATTTATTCTCCCTCGGCTACCATTTCACTTTTATGGATAGGCGCAATCGTGGTGATATCCTCGGTCTTTTTTACTCTTTTCCTGTAATTAGTAAACCAGCTATGCCAACGGAGTTTAAGCACACCCCAGATACCTTCTTTTACGATCCCTTTATTCATTTTCGAAACACCGTAAGCTCTGTCCTGGAAAATGATCGGAATCTCTTTTATCCTGAAATGCAGCTTCCAGGCCGCGAATTTCATTTCGATCTGGAACGCATATCCCGTAAACCGGATCTCATCAAGATTAATGGTTTCCAATACTTCCTTCTTGTAGCAAACAAATCCGGCCGTGGGATCCATAACCGGCATCCAGGTGATAAGTCTTGTATAAGCGGAAGCGCCTTTTGATAACGCGATTCGGTTGGCCGGCCAGTTCACCAAGCCACCACCCTTCACATAACGGGAACCAATAGTAACATCGGCGCCTTCATATTTGCAGGCATTGTACAAGCGGACCAGGTCTTGCGGGTTATGCGAAAAATCAGCGTCCATTTCAAAAATGAACCGGTAGTTATTAGCTATAGCCCATTTAAATCCAAAGATATAAGCAGTGCCTAATCCAAGTTTTCCCCTACGCTCTTCTATGAATAATTGTCTTGAAAATTTTTGCTGGAGGTCTTTCACAATGGCAGCAGTGCCATCGGGTGAGCCGTCATCAATAACCAGCACATGGAAACCTTCCCCAAGGTTAAAGATGGCGTGAAGGATATTACTTATGTTATCCCTCTCGTTATAAGTTGGTATGACGACTAATTTTTCCACAATATGAAAACGGCAAGTAACGAATTTACAACAATCAGTAAAGATTATCATGTTAAATTGTTCACAAGGCAAGAAGCAATTATCAGGCCTTTTTCAACATGGTGCGGGTATACATTTCCGTAAGCTTCTGCTTAGTGTGTTGGGGAAAATCGCCTCGCATCATCCAATCGTAGTATTGAGGCTCGGCTTTTAGTACGTCTGAAACGGGGCGGCCCTTGAATTTCCCGAAATTGAAGACCTCAACCCCATTTTCCATGACAAAGCGACGGGCGAAATCAACGATTATATCCTCACCAATGGCTTTTAAAATGGAATCAACCGTATTTCCAAGAACCGGGTATTTTGCCGCCTGCGCTTCCAGGATCTCGTAGGTGGCAGTGGCGTCTATTTCAGCGCTATGGGCTCCATCGAGGTTTTTATTACAATAAAATTTATAAGCGGCGCTCAATGTCCGCTGTTCCATCTGGTGAAAGATCTTTTGCACATCTACCAACTTTCTGCCTTTCATTTCAAATTCCACATCGACACGCAGGAATTCCTCTACCAGAAGCGGAATATCAAACCTGTTGCTGTTATAACCTGCAATATCACAGCCGTCCAGCACCTGCTTTAGTTCGTTGGCCACCTGTTTAAAAGTAGGTGCGTCCTTTACCATGTCATCCGTTATCCCATGTATATCGCTGGACGATTTGGGTATGGGCATTTCCGGGTTGAGCAGCTTCCTTTTTACACTCCTGGTTCCATCAGTTAGTATTTTTACAATCGCGATCTCTACGATACGGTCTGTTCCAAGGTTAACTCCTGTGGTTTCCAGGTCAATAGAGGCAAGTGGTTTAGTCAGCTTCAACATCAGGTAAGTAATTTCACTTAAGAATTAAGGCGGTAAAGGTAACTGTTTACTATTTTAATCAAAATCAAATTTCCATGCGTGGTTGGCTCTTTAACAGAATCTAAAGGTCAGAAAATCAAAAAGCTGGAATAAGCCCCCTATTTTTGCAAAATAAATAACCCGTTTTACCGTTATTGTCAACAACAAACATAGTCCCAAAATGAAAAATGTTTCTGTTATAGCCATTCTATTGATCGCTCTGACTGTTATCACTACTTCCTGCAGTTCTTCCAGGAGAACAACTGGTTGCCCCGGCAATCCTCAGTCAAATTATCGGTTCAGGGGTTAACTTTCGACGTTGATTAGCTGATTCTTTCTTATAAACCTTTAGTGTTGATGAAATTAACGAGGGCGGCCGTGTTCTTCAACTTTAGTTTCTTCAGAACATTATAGCGATGCACTTCAACGGTTTTCAACGATATATCCAATTGCAATGCTATCTCCTTGGATGAAAGTCCTTCCTTTATCAATTTGATGATATCCAACTCGCGACGCGATAGGTTATTCATATCCGCGTTATCGGTTTTTTCATCCAGCTCCTGCTCCGCCAAAATCGTTTTGACTTCATGGCAGATATATTTCTTACCACTACTTACTTCAACGATAGCCGTTATCATTTCTTCTTTTGAAGAATTTTTTGTGACATAGCCCATGGCGCCTAGCTGCAGCATACGCTTGGCATAAGCTGGCATCGTGTGCATGGAAACAGCTATGATCTTAGAATCAGGAGATGTTTTATGTATCTGTTTGGTAGCATCAAAACCATTGACTGGCGACATGTTCACATCCATCAATATGATCTTTGGTTTTTTTTCCCTCGCTATTTCAATGGCTTCCTCCCCTGAACTTGTTTCTCCAACCACTAAAAAACGGGGATCGCTGTTAAGTATAAAGGACCATGAGTCTCTGATAAGTTTGTGGTCGTCAACAAGAAGTATCGTAATTTTCTGCATGATGGATATCGGCTTCTACTTTTATTCTTTCTGTACAAATTCTATAAAAACTCTGCAAAAAAACTCAATAATTCTGATAGTAAAAAAGCTATTTTGTTCTTACTTGTACAAACTAAGGATATACACTTACTAAACGAAGTCTTTTAACACCGCTCACGCAAGTTTTTTTTATTTCAATCAACAGCGTTGGGATCTATCATCAAAAATGCTTTGTGTTTTATGCGGTTTTCCTTTCTATTTATGCCGCTCCATTAAAACTTTTTTTACATCTTCCAATGAAAATCCTTTTGCCTGCAACAATACCATATAATGAAATAAAAGATCCGCCGCTTCATTAATAAACAATTCGCCGTTATCATCTTTGGCTTCAATCACCAACTCAATTGCCTCTTCCCCCAGTTTCTGTGCTACTTTATTGATGCCCCAGTCAAACAAGGCAGATGTATATGATTTCTGCGAACGATCATCAAATCGTTGTTTGATCGTTTCGCTCAATGTCTGCAAAAAATCTTTGCCATTCGACTCTCCAAAACAAGTATCGGCGCCTGTGTGACATATCGGGCCTGCAGGATTAGCTTTCACCAACAATGTATCATTATCACAATCAGCAATGACCTCTTTTACTAAAAGGAAATTACCACTTTCCTCTCCCTTTGTCCAAAGACGTTGTTTGCTCCGGCTGTAAAAAGTCACTTTACCAATTTGCGTTGTTTGTTGCAAAGCTTCTTCATTCATAAAGCCAAGCATCAATACTTTATTCGTTACAGCATCCTGTACTATAACCGGCACCAACCCATCACTGTATTTTTTAAAATCTACTTGCATATAAACGTTTTATTTCCTGACAGGGATATTACTTTTTGAAAGATATTCTTTCAAATCGGGGATACTGATCTCTTTAAAATGAAAAATACTGGCCGCTAACGCGGCATCTGCTTTTGCTTCATTAAATACGTCGGCAAAATGTTCCATCGTGCCGCCACCGCCACTGGCAATGACTGGTACAGGAAGATTTTCAGCTAACAATTTTGTTATCTCTTTTGCAAATCCCGACTTGGTTCCGTCATGATTCATCGACGTCAATAATATTTCACCTGCACCTGCCGCTACTCCCTGTTTAGCCCAGTCAAAACATTTTGTATCGGTTTTCGTTCTGCCGCCATTCAGGTACACATACCATTCTCCATCTCCTTCCTGCCGGGTATCGATCGCCAGCACCACACACTGGCTGCCGAACTCGTCGGCCAGCTCCGTGATCAGTTTTGGATTTTTAAAGGCCGCGGTATTCACTGATATCTTATCCGCCCCATTCTCTAACAATGCATTTACATCCGCCACACTGCTGATACCACCACCGACCGTGAAAGGGATATTGACATGCCTTGCAATTCTTCTAACCAATTCCACGAGAGTCTTTCTTTTCTCCACCGTTGCGGTGATATCCAAAAAAACCAATTCATCGGCGCCTTGCTGGGCATACAACGCTCCCAATTCTACAGGATCGCCTGCATCACGAAGATCCACAAAGTTGGTTCCTTTTACTGTCCTTCCCTCCTTGATATCGAGGCAGGGTATGATACGCCGCGTAAGGCCCCCACCTCCGCCAGCTGGCGGAGAGCTTGGAAGATTCTTTTCATTCACTATTACACTCATCTTTATTTACTGCTTATTTTTTGATAGTAAACTCTTCAAGTTCATCTAATGTGATCCTGTTTTCATAAATGGCCTTGCCAATAATCGCCGCTTTACAACCAATAGTTCTCAATTCCGCCAGGTCATTGATGGTTGCCACCCCGCCACTCGCAATAAAATACAGGCCAGGAAATTTGGTGACGATCTCTTTGTACAATTCCGTAGAGGGTCCTTCTAATTTTCCATCCTTACTTACATCGGTACAAAATATCTGCTGAACGCCTTTATTGATATAATTGTCAATGAATTCAAAAATGCTTTTGTCGGTTGTTTCCAACCAGCCGTGAATAGCGATCATCTTATCTTTTACATCAGCACCCAGCAAGAATTTATCCGCTCCAAAGATCATCAGCCATTTTACAAATTCAAATTCATTCTTCACCGCTATACTCCCCACTGTAGCGAATGCCGCCCCTGAATCAAATACGATCTTCACATCGTTCTCCGAGGCAATACCTCCGCCAAAATCAATCACCAACTTTGTCTTCGAAGCAATAGACTCCAGCACTTTCCAGTTCTTTACTTTCTTTTCCTTTGCCCCATCAAGATCAACGAGGTGCAGACGCTGTAAACCCGCACTCTCAAATTGCTTCGCTACTTCCAGCGGATGCTCGTTATAAATCTTCTTCTGGTCATAATCGCCCTGCGTTAGCCGAACACATTTACCATCTATAATATCAATTGCCGGAATGATCTCCATCTTATGTTGTACTAACTTTTTTTCCATTTTTATAAACCCAATACCATATTTCTCCCAACCCGGTCCGCTCTGCTTCATGCCGAATTTTTCATACAGCCTTGTTGCCGACGACCTCGCATTACACCAGACATTCCTAATATCACTTTTTTGAGCCCAATCCACCACATACTGCAACAACCTCGTTCCGTATCCCCTTCCCTGCATACTTTCAATCGTAGCAAATTTTCGAAACTGCAGTGAATGGTCATTTTCTCCAAAGGAACCCTTATGAACAAATAAAGAGATCACCGATACCAGCCTGTCCTCCACATACAAACCCCAATGCAATCCTTTATCATCATCTTCCAATTTTACCAACCCGATAGTTTCCCCGGGATACATTATTTCCTGCCGCATAACCCAGACTGTCTCTAATGGTACATCCCTGATCATAATATCATCCATGCAGGAAATTTTTTAAGATCAACTCACCCAGTACGGCTGATTTCTCTGTGTGAAACTGCACACCATAAAAATTATCTTTTTTAATAGCAGCGGCATATTCCACCCCATACCTGCATTTCGCGATGCTGTATTCACTGTCTTCGGCATAGTAGCTATGCACATGATACATATAGCTGTTTTCAGCAACACCGTTAAACAGTGGCGATCGCAGACCATAGATATTGTTCCATCCTATCTGCGGCACTTTCAACGTTTGATTGTCCACTGAACCAGATCCGGCATTTGGCTGGAATTTTTTAACATTCACCGGAACAATGCCGAGACAAACAGTATCATTTTCTTCAGAATGGGTACAAAGCAATTGCATTCCCAAACAGATACCGAGTACAGGTTGCTGAAGACTCCTGATCACTTCATCCAACTTTCTTTCCCTCAGGTAGGCCATCGCACTACCCGCCTCACCCACTCCGGGGAATATCACTTTGTCTGCCTTCCTGATCTGTTGTTCGTCGTCGGTAACTATGCCTTCCATACCAATTCGCTCCAGGGCGAACAGCACCGATTGAATATTACCCGCATTGTATTTTATTATAGCTATGTTCATGATTCAAAAATTCAATGCCGTAGAGACAAGGCATGCCCGTAGAGACAAGGCATGCCCGTAGAGACAAGGCATGCCTTGTCTCTACGGCGTCCACATTACAACACCCCTTTGGTGCTGGGCAAATAATTGCTGAACGGATCTTTCTTAACCGCCATACGAATCGCCTTCGCGAATGCTTTAAAGATGGCCTCGATCTTATGATGCTCATTTTCTCCTTTGC
>JANOCH010000074.1:0-5983 GCA_031412015.1 Chitinophagaceae bacterium | reverse complement strand
AATAAGAACCGGGGCCCGCAGGAAGGTTTCTGGAAAAGCGATGGATCAGATGCAGGTACCATACAAATCAAGGGTCTGTCTTCCGTTGAAACTATGGAAACGCTTGTGAAGGTAAATAGTACCTTTTTCTTTACCATCTACAACACAAGCACATTTATATCAGAACTTTGGAAAAGCGACGGAACACAGACCGGTACAGAGCTGGTAAGAACATGGTCCGCTTCAAATCAGTCTTACCTTTACAGGGCACATAGTTTGACTCCCGTAAATGATATTCTCTATTTTACTATTCGCACCGCGGAAGAAGAAGACGAATTATGGAAATCAGACGGCACTCCCGCAGGAACATTTGCCTTAAAGTCCTCCTGGTATATTGAGAATTTGATCAACGTTAGCGGTAATTTATTTTTTACCGCCGCAGAGGTGTCGTTACCCTACCACCGGCTGTGGAAAAGTGATGGAACGGAGCTGGGGACTGTTTTGGTTAAAGATATTTATGCTGGGGTAGCAGCACCGTACTTTTCTAATTTTTATAACGCAAACAGCGTATTGTTCTTTAGCGCAAATGACCAGGTAAACGGGGCGGAAGTTTGGAAAAGCGATGGAACTAGTGCCGGGACCGTCATGATTAAGAATCTTGAGCCCGGTGCTAATGGAAGCAATCCCCGCAGCTTTATAATGGCTAATGGCAATGTTTATTTTTTTGCAACAGTTACCGGAAATGGAGATGCATTATGGAAATCCGATGGAACATCCGGGGGAACTGAAATGATAAAAGATCTTGCCGATAACGACTATTCCTACGCAGGGGGGTTAATAAATGTCAACGGTTCCTTATTCTTCGCAGGGGTTGATGATACCAATGGTTCAGAGGTTTGGAAAAGCGATGGCACTGAGACTGGTACCGTTCTTCTAAAAGACATTGCACCAGGATCAAGGGGCAGCGCACCCAATTCTTTGGGCAACGTAAATGGTGTGCTTTATTTTGCTACCACAGGTGACGCTGGTGCCAATGAGATTCAAATATGGAAAAGTGACGGATCGGAGACGGGCACTGTTTTGGTCAAAGGTGGTTACAAGGGTACTAACCTGGTGGAATATATTCAATTTGTGGAAGCAAACGGCCTGGTATTTTTTTCAGCTTATGAGGGACTAAACGGCCAGGAATTGCAAAAAACGGATGGAACACCGGCTGGAACTGCAGCGGTAAAAAATATTACAGCTTCCCCCGGTAGTGATGCCCGGAATTTTGTCACGATGGGTGGGCTTGTTTACTTCAGTGCTTTTAATAGCGATAGTGGTCCAGGAATTAATTTAGGCCGCGACCTGTATCAAACCGACGGAACCTTTGGCGGGACAATATCATTAGCGATCAATTCCTCGCAGGGTGGCAGCAATCCCCTTGACATGGCCACCCACAACAGTGAACTGTTTATTTCCGGGCAAAGCCGGAATGCTGGTCATGAGTTATGGAAAAGCACGGGAGGTCGTGCCACGAGATTAAAAGATATTTACCCAAACCCCGGAAATTTTTATAATGACGGTAGCAATCCTGATAACTTTAAATCCGCAGGCGAAGTCTTATTTTTTTCCGCGACCAACGATACAAACGGACGGGAGCTCTGGAAAAGTGACGGCACAGAACCAGGAACAGTACTTGTAAAGGATATCAATCCCTCAGGTAACAGCGACCCGCAAAATATTGAAAACATAGGAGGAGTTATTTTCTTCGCCGCGAACAATGGTACTAATGGCATGGAGCTATGGAAAAGCGACGGTACAGAGGCTGGAACTATTTTGGTAAAGGATATTAACGGCGCAGGTAGCAGTAACCCGGACAACCTGGTCAACTTAAATAGCGTATTATTTTTTACGGCAGACAATGGTGCAGATGGGATTGAGCTATGGAAATCGGATGGAACCGAAGCAGGCACTTTGCTGGTGAAAAACATTAATGCAGGAAATAATAGCAGCAATCCTTCATATTTGACTGTTGTTAATGGTCTGCTTTATTTTGCCGCAGACGATGGTACCAATGGGACAGAGATTTGGAAGAGTGATGGTACAAACGCCGGAACGGTGTTAGTGAAAGATATATTTCCCGGTGCCATCGGAAGCAATCCATCGCTATTCACCAATTTGAATGGTATTGCCTTATTTGCCGCAGATAATGGCAGCGACGGTCGTGAACTATGGAAAAGTAATGGTACTGCTGCGGGAACATTATTAGTTAAGGATATTCAAACCGGAAGCCAGGGCAGCAATCCAACTATTTTGACTAAAGTTGGAAATCTTGTGCTCTTTGGCGCTAATGATGGTATACATGGAAACGAAGTTTGGCTAAGCAACGGGCTTGGGCAAGGCACCAGGATGATGAGTGAAATTCAGCCGGGTATTGACGGTTCTGATCCCAATGTGATCTTTGGGTATGGACCAAAAGTATTGGTGGCTGCGACGGGCCCCATGGTTGGAAATGAGATCTGGATTGCAGATGTTCCAACTGATATTCCAACAGGAGTGGAGGCAATTATCACAGCGTCCGGCCCATTGTCGATCTGTATTGGTCAGACTGTACAGCTCCAGGCAAATACAGGTACGGGGTATACCTATCAATGGAAAAAGGCCGGCGTTAATGTCGTCGGCGCCACTCAATCGAAATATAGCGCTGGGTCGGCCGGATATTACACGGTTGTGGTGACTGATGGTACGGGTGCCACTGCCACTTCCGATGTCGTTATTGTCACGGTAGTCGCTAATCCATTGGCCACTGTAGCTGCCGCAGGACCATTAACTTTCTGTGCCGGCAAAAATGTATTGCTAAAAGCTATCACCGGTACTGGCTATACCTATCAATGGAAAAAAGCAGGAACAGATATCGCCGGGGCTATTCAATCAAACTATACTGCCACTACAGCGGGAACATATTCCGTGGTGGTTTCTAATGCTACTGGTTGTTCAGCTGTCTCCGCAGCAATGATCGTGACGGTAAATGCCGTTCCGCTGGCAACAGTGGCGGTGGCTGGACCATTGACATTTTGTGAAGGAAAAAGTGTCCAATTAAAAGCGATCACAGGTACTGGATATACTTATCAATGGAAAAGAGGAGGGGCTGATATCGCCGGTGCTACTTTATCAAACTACACGGCAACAACCACCGGCATCTATACCGTGGTGGTGACGAACGTCGGCGGATGCTCTACTATTTCGGCTGCATTCACGGTCGTGGTAAAACCTTTGCCACTTGCTGTGATCACTCCTGCGGGATCAACTTCTTTCTGTGCCGACAAAAATGTGTTGTTGACAGCCAGCACCGGAACCAATTACACCTATCAATGGATACGTGGTGCCGCTGTTATTCCGAATGCCGTACAATCTACTTATGCCGCTACTTTACCTGGTCAGTACACGGTCATTGTTACCAACGCAAGCGGATGTTCTGTTACCTCTGCGGGCATTCCAGTATCGGTCACTCAGTTACCTGCCGCTTTGATCACACCTGCCGGACCGTTGACTTTTTGTGCTGGTCAGACCGTATCACTCAAAGCAAATACAGGCACCAATTATACGTATCAATGGAAAAAAGGAGCAGTCAACATACCTGGGGCCACACTGGTTAATTATTCTGCATCGGAATCGGGAGTATTTAGTGTAGTTGTTACCAACGCTGCAGGTTGTTCGGTTGGGTCCCCGGGAGTTACGGTGGCGGTAAACAATGCACCCCTGGCCTCCGTGGCCGCTGCAGGTGCTACTTCGTTCTGTGCCGGAAAGAGTGTTTTACTAAAAGCGATCAACGGAACAGGTTATACTTACCAATGGATAAAGAATGGTATCATTATTCCGCAGGAAACAACCTCTAGTTACGCTGCTACTGCAACGGGTGTCTATTCCGTGGTAGTTTCGAATGCATCGGGGTGTTCAACTACTTCCGTTGGAATTGGTGTATCCGTTACGATGGCTCCGCTTGCAACAGTAGCAGTTGCCGGGCCATTGACCTTCTGTGAAGGCAAAAATGTATTGCTTAAGGCCATCGCCGGTACCGGGTATACTTATCAATGGAAAAAGAATGGCATTAATATTCCTGCACAAACACAATCTAACTACACAGCTAACGCAACAGGGGCGTACACAGTGATGGTGACCAGTGCGGAAGGATGTTCGACACTATCAACGGCAATTAATGTTACAGTGACCCCGGCGCCCTCCGTAATCATAACGGCGAACGGCCCATTGTCTTTTCCGCAGGGAGGAAATGTGATGCTTAGTGCTGCTACGGCTGCGGGTAATTTGTATCAATGGAAGAAAGATGCAGTAAATATTATTGGCGCCACGTCGGAAAATTATACAGCGACTTCCAGCGGAACTTATACTGTCGCGGTCACTAGCACCGGTGGCTGCCAGGCGGTTTCTCAACCAACCGTGGTATCCGTAACACAGGGGCGCCTGATCACGAAGAACTTCGACGGCGGTGAGGATATCATCAGTGTTTATCCCAACCCATTGTATCGAAACGATTACCTGAATATTGACCGGAATTTTGCGGGTGCCGACAAAGGCGTACTGGTGAATATTTATGATATGGCGGGGAGAAGGATCAATTCACAGCTTCTTACAGCCTATGACCGAACGATAAAAATAACGGGTGCCAGTGGAATGTATATGGTAGAATGCAATTGGGGTATAAATAAACGTAAAGTCTTCACCGTGATTAAAGTTGAATGATAGGTGAAGTAACAGATGTTATTATCATAGAGCCGTTTTCAACCCGGTAATTGAGAGTTGTTGGCCTATAATTTTTTTAGATAAAAAAAAGGTGTAAACGAATACTTTGTTTACACCCTTTTTGTGTTCAAGCGGTTTATTTTTTTAGAATTTTCACTTCTTCCATTTCCGTATCAAGAAAATTGATAAGCCGGTATTCGTATTTGTTTTCAATGATCACTTCGTACATATTTTTATTATTAGCCCTGATCTCTCTTCCATGGTAGACAGAAAAGTCGGGGTATTCTTTTTTTAGTTGTTCTGTTATTGCAGGGGGTATTGCCAATCCGATATCGGTAATGGAATGCCTGAACTCGCCTTCCGTAGAGTACGCGGTGAGTACTTTTTGACTGTTATTGGTGAATGAGATAAGTAATACATTCCCTTCTACCGAATAATTTAATGAGGCTGCATATTTGAATTCATGAACGAGATGGTTGTAAACAAGCGGATAATTTTTCTTCAGTTCAGCTAAAGAATCTCCTGCGGGAGATGTACTGGTGATGGTTTGTAATGGCCCCTTTGCCCGGGAGTTTAGTGCGATCATCATTATCAGTAATAGTGCAACGATTTGAATTCGACCTTGCACTGCTTGGGTGATGTGTCTTTCAGAAGCAAAGCGGATCATCTAAAGTGATTGACACGTATAAAGAGCACATGGACTCATTCCCGCAATGTGATTTTATTTTCCGGAAATAAAAGGTTTTTATTTTAACCTCATTGCTCCGGCTTCAATGTTAGCATCTAATACTTTTATAACGTCCTGGAGTTTCACTACGCCATAATACCATGAGCCCGCAGCGAGAGCTTCCGCCTGCAGTGCCTTATAGATGTCTAAGTAACTGCGCTTTCCATCCACGAAATTTAGCAGTTCCGTTCTCATAGTAGGATGCAGTGTAGTACCCTCCGCATTTCTCACACGTTTTTCAAAATAAGTATCTAGTACTTTATGATTGACGGGAATTTTTTTACTGGCGGCCAATTCCGTTTCATCGGGCGCCAGTGAAGGAAGTTTTTCAACACCGTTCATTCTTTTATACAGATCACTTATTTCAATGAATAATCCTTTTTGTCTCGCCTTCATTTGGCTAACCATGGCAGCGATGGATCGGTTAGCGGCCGCATCGCTACCCGCAAATTTGCTGACAGAATTCAGGGCTCTTAGTTCCCGCAGTATTCCCTGCTCAATTAAGATGTTGGCGTTTTTCCATGCATCGGTTTTGTT
>JANOCH010000073.1:0-9871 GCA_031412015.1 Chitinophagaceae bacterium | reverse complement strand
CACAAAACCGCCGGGTAGAATTGAAGCTAAGCAACCAATAAAAGTTGATTTTCGTCAAATAGTTTATAAAACCCTGCTAACTGAGAAGTTGCAGGGTTTCTATTATAGTAAAATATATGAATGGTAGTTGATTGTTTTGCTATTTTTCCCAATTTTGTAATTAATAAAATGATAATACTAGATGAAGAGTTTGTTTAGACGTATCCTGTCATTGATAACGATCGGTTTGCTCGGGATTGGTGCTTTTGGGCAAAAAAAGGAAGTGCCTAAAGGCTGGCACCTGATGGATAGTAAAGAGAATGGCTATTATGGTATCAGCATGGACAAAGCCTATGAGTTTGTAAAGACTAAAAATCTAAAAAGTTCCCCGGTCATAGTCGCTGTAATTGATTCCGGGATCGACACATTGCATGAGGATCTTAAGCCCATCCTGTGGCGAAATACCAAAGAAATTCCGGGCAACGGTATCGATGATGACAAAAATGGCTACGTGGATGATGTGTATGGTTGGAATTTTCTGGGTGGACGTGACGGATCCAATGTAGAGAAAGATTCTTACGAGGCCGCCAGGGTTTATCATAAACTTAAGACCAAGTGGGCTGAAAAGGAAGTCGCGAAAAGTTCTCTTACTTCTGCTGATCTGAAAGAATTTGAAATGTGGAGCAAAGCAAAAGAGAATGTTATCGGCGATGTAAATCCATTGGATGTCATACAGGTGAGAAGGATGTACAAGGATATGAAGGCCGGTGATTCTTTGATTCGCCAGGAGATCAGTAAAGATGAATATAACTGTAAAGACCTGGTGGAATATATCCCCACTGCGGATATAACCAAAAGGGTAAAAAGAATATTAATCAATATATGCCGGGCCAATAGTGATGAAGAGATATCAAACGTGATGATCATGGATGAGCTCGAAGGTGATATAAGGAAATTTGAAGCGGCTGACAGGGCGCCAAAACCTTATCGCTCAGATGTGGTGAAGGATAATTATAATGATTTGAATGATAAATTTTACGGTAACAGCAATGTGATGGTAAGTAAAAGCAGCGCCTTACATGGCACTCACGTATCTGGCATCATTGCAGCTGTAAGGAATAACGGATTGGGTATGGATGGTGTAGCGGATAATGTTAAGATCATGGCGGTTCGTGCGGTACCCGATGGAGATGAACATGACAAAGACATTGCGTTAGCTATACGATATGCCGTAGACAATGGCGCAAAAGTAGTTAATATGAGTTTTGGTAAAGGCTTTTCACCAGAAAAGAAATGGGTCGACGATGCGGTTAGATATGCAGAAAGCAAGGGAGTATTGCTTGTTCATGCTGCAGGCAACAGTCATCAAAACCTCGACACTACCCATAACTTCCCAACACAGGTTTATGAGGATGGCAGGAAGGCAGCGAACTGGATAACAGTTGGAGCCAGTGGAGATCCACAAGCAGGAGGTTTTACAGCCAATTTCTCTAATTATGGGAAAACACAAGTCGATGTATTCGCGCCGGGTGTGAAAATTTATTCTACCGTTCCGGGTGGCAATACGTATTCAAATCTTCAGGGTACCAGCATGGCTTCCCCGGTAGTGGCCGGACTGGCAGCATTTATCCTGGAGTATTATCCAAACCTAACTCCTGAACAGGTTAAATCTGTTATTGAAAAGTCTACAAAAAATCCCGGGGAAAAAGTAAAAGACCCCGGAACTGGTGAGGAAGTGGACCTTGCCGATCTAAGTGTGTCAGGCGGTTTGGTCAATGCCTATGAAGCTATAAAACTGGCATCCACTTTAAAGACGGAAACAAAAAAAACTGATCCGGTCAAATCAAAGGTAAAGTCTAAAGTAAAAGGATAAGAAATTAGAAGACCCGGCGGATTGCCGGGTTTTTCTTTTAAATTCTGTTTGTTTATTGAAATAACTTTTTAAGCCACTATTAGAAATTTTTGAGATACAAAAGCAGTTCATTGTTTATTTTTTAAAAAAAACGAACTTACATTTTCTTACAAGAACCGCTAAAATATAAATAAATATGCGTCCCGATCTTTCCCGAGTTGGCCCACCGTTTCACAACTACATTAACCAGGTACCAGACGATGATTTAATGGTAGCTTTTTCCAGGCAAAGCGCTGCCTTCATTCGCTTTCTTGAAACTATTCCTGCGGAAAAATATGACTATCGTTATGCGGAAGGCAAATGGAGTATCAAGGAAGTTTTGCAGCATATCATTGACGCCGAAAGGGTTTTTGTATACCGTGCTTTACGATTCGCCAGGAAAGACGCAACTCCCCTGCCGGGCTTTGATGAAAACTTATTTGCAGCCAATGCTAAGGCTGATAAAAGAAGCTGGGATAAGTTAGTGGAGGAATTTAATGTGGTGAGAAGGTCTTCTGAATTAATGTTTCAGTCCTTTGATGACGACCAGTTGCAAGCTGGCGGCATTTCTTCCAATCATCCTAACTACGCATTAGCGTTGGGCTTTGTTATTGTGGGGCATGCTGTACACCATCAACGAATAACTAAGGAGAGATATTTGTGAGTTCGGGCTTGTCAATGTTGCGACGACAATATGAATAAAAAAAACCGTCCCACCTTAGGCGAGACGGTCAACAATAAATTAATGCTATCCTTACTTTACCTGGTCAATAAGTCCTTTGAAAGTTTCAGGATTATTCATCGCGAGATCAGCCAACACTTTCCGATCCAGTGTAATTCCCTTTTTGTTCAGTTTGTTGATGAACTCAGAATAGGTCATACCCTCCGCACGTACAGCCGCATTGATACGGGCTATCCATAAAGTACGATATTCTCTCTTTTTTAATTTACGACCTACAAACATGTAAGTCATTCCTTTTTCAACTACGTTCTTGGCAACGGTAAGTACATTCTTGCGTTTGCCATAGAAACCTTTGGCTTGTTTTAATATTTTTTTGCGGCGTGCTTTTGAAGCTACTGCATTTTTTGAACGAGGCATATTTTTAAGTTTGAGGTCAGAAGTACGGTGTACGAACTGACAGAGTTATCAAAATTTTTGAAATTAAAAAGACTGGAAGTCGGATTTCTTATTTCAGTCTCAACAGGCGTTTTACAAAATCAACGTGAGTCTTGGATACGGTTCCGTCCAATCTCATGTTACGTTTGCGTTTCTTTGATTTCTTTGTCAGGATGTGACGCTTGAAGGCTTTCTGATGCATGATCTTCCCGGTCGCCGTTACTTTAAAGCGTTTTTTGGCGCTGGAATTTGTTTTTACTTTAGGCATTTTACCCAGTATTAATAATTATACCCTTGAGGCGTTCCCCACCGGGGGATCCTTGTCGAACCTCTTCAGGAAATGTCCGCCCTTCGCCGAAGCGAAGGATAAAGAAAGAACTTTATTTCGGGCTGCAAAGATAACGGAGCAATAGTTAGCAGCAAAGGGCATTTCAAAATAAAAAAGAGGGTTTAAAACAAACCCTCTTTACCGGCAATTTATTAGAATCTCTTCTTTTAGTCTTTAGGATTCAATGCTTTATCAATTCTAACGACAATATCCTGCAAATGATAACGCGTCATCACATCTGGCGATGCGGAAGCAGCAGCCCTAACTTCGTTTCGCAGAGAACCAAGGTGGGCTCTTGCCACGCTCTTGATATCTGACTTATCAACGCTGGAAAGCGAGCTGCCACCGAGCATGATCACAATGATGTCAGATGAGCCTCCACTTATGGGAGGGTTCAATAGTCCATCCAGTATATTGACGTATGACTTTTGTAAATTTCTGCGATAAACGTCCACCCTGGCCCTGCCCGGCAGCTCAGACCAAATTCCTTTCTTCAAATCACTTAAAAGATCAGTAATTGAATAAGCATTGCTCCCGAGTTTGGCTTCCGCATCGATAAGCTTTGAGAGATTGCGGGTAGTCATCATGCGGTTGAGGATCACATCCTGTAAGCCTCCTACCGTGCTGATCGCGTTGATCCCGGTTTTGTCAAAAATATCATCGCTGATCAGCCAGGATGGAGTGGAAAATAAGTTCTTATTCAAAAAATCGACTGCTTCCTTTTGTTTCGCTTTGGGCACATTTTCGTAAACAGGTCCTTTCTCCTCGACCATTTTAGGCGTTTCCATGATACCACCAACATATTTCGCTACATGACCCATGTACATGGTAAACTGGCCCGTTACCTGGCTATACATCTCACGCAGGCTGCTGTAATCTTCATTGGGCTTCTTTGTCCAGTCTTCCAGGTTAGGAACTATGCGTTGCAAATTTTTGATACCATACATAGCTCCTTTCATACCGTCATCTCCTACCTGTTCTCTCTGCGAACGGGGATCATCAGGATTGGATTCTGTTCCAAACCACAAGCGGTTATCCTTCAATTTATCGATCACCCATTTATTGAGAAAAGATTTCTCCTCTTCGGCAGATTTGTATTGGGGAAAAAGTTTGTATCCCCATTCGATCGCCCAGTTATCATAATCTCCGATCCGGGGAAATAATCCTGCCCGGCTAATTTTATCTTCGGGTTGCGCCACATAATTGAAACGGGCATAATCCATAATTGAAGGGGTATGGCCGTTGGCTTCTACCCAGGGTTTGTCACGCAGCTTTTCTACCGGAACACTTGAGCTTGATCCATAGTTATGACGCAAGCCCAGTGTATGTCCTACTTCATGCGAAGAAACAAAACGTATCAACTGTCCCATAAGCTCATTGTCATAGATCATTTTCCTGGCCGCTGTATCTACGGGTGAGCATTGAACAAAATACCAGTGGTGAATAAGCTCCATTACATTATGATACCAGTTGATATGGCTTTCCATGATCTCCCCACTGCGTGGATCACTGATACTTGGGCCACTCGCATTTGCCACTGCTGAAGGTTTGTAGACGATAGCTGAATTGCGGGCATCCTCGAGGCTCCACTCCGGATCTTCTAGTTTGGTCGGCGCCATTTTCCCCATAATAGCATTTTTAAAACCGGCTTTTTCGAAAGCGCCCTGCCAGTCATTTACACCTTTTATCAGGAAGGGTATCCAGGTTTTTGGTGTAGCAGGATCGATGTAAAATATGATCGGTTTTTTTGGTTCTACCAATTCTCCCCGTTTATATTTTTCTATATCCTCCTCTTTTGGTTCCAGTCTCCAACGCTTGATCAGGTTAGCGGATTCAACACCTTGTGGATTGGCATCAAAATCCGTATAACCAACCGAATAAAATCCTACACGGGGGTCGTAGTATCTTGGTTGCATCGGCACCTTGGGCAATAGTACAAAAGAACTATTCATCTCTACGGTGATATTGCCACCGGCAGGAGCGCCACCTCCACCAGCAGGTCCTCCGCCCATTCTGCCGTATGTCTTTACTGTAGATATTTCAATATTGATGGGGTAGGCTCTTACGCCGACGATATAAGATTTATCTGACTGCTGGGAACCCACACGTAAAGCTGACTTTATCTGTCCGCTAAAAAATAAAACATCATTATCGTTACCAATATAATCGGTGAGGTCGATCACACTCCCGGTTGAATCCTTCGAAAACGCTTTTATATCAAAGGCGGCGGCTATCGGTTGTACATTGGAGTTGTTGACCGCCGTATACATCGGCGATGTAGAATCTTTTGAATACTCGGCAAAAGAAATATTCCTGAGAAATATCTTATTGTTGGGTCCTTTTTCAAATCGAATTACATTCCTTCCGGTTTCATCTCCGGCGTAACCGAAAAAGCCGCTACGCATTCCGGCGGCTGCTTTTGAAATACGGTTGACTACCAATATTTCCCTTCCAAGCAATGTATCGGGTATCTCAAAAAGATATTTCTCTTCCACCTTATGTATATTAAACAATCCCTCGTCCGTAATGGCTTTCGGGGTGATCACATCTTTATAAGCCTTCGGGCCTGTTGAGGGTGACCGTAAACCAAGAGGCGAGGTTTTTGTCGTGTCGGTTTTTGGCTGAGCGATAACAATGGTGTAAAGAAAAACAGTAACAAAGAGTAAACTCAAGCGGCTAAAGAATTGCGGCATTTATTTGATATGTTAAGATTAGTAAGAGTGTTCTAAGATACGTAAAGGTTCAATCGGAGTATGGCTATTTTAGATTTTAGTACCAGTGGCTAAATGGTAATATGAACAGTAAAAACGAAGTATCAGCAGCTTTAATTGCCCGGTGAATATTTCTGTTATTTACATCGTACTATTCCTGTTAACAATGGATGTCCAATTTTGTTGTATGAATTAAAAAACCCAGAACAGGTCTGGGTTTATCAGTATCATTGATCAGCTGTTATGTCGCTTTTAACCGGCATTATCCGTCTTGGCAGGTTTATCTGATTTCTTTTTGCCTTTTGGCGCTATCATGGCCAGCATTCTTCTTCCTTCCAATTTGGGCATGCTTTCCAAAATTCCAATTTCGGCCAGTCTTTCCGCGAACTTTAATAACAACAACTGTCCCCGATCCTGGAATTGTATTGCACGACCTTTGAACTGCACGTACGCTTTTACTTTATTGCCATCTTTTAGGAAACCTTCAGCATGCTTGGCTTTAAAGTCAAAGTCATGATCGTCTGTGTTAGGAGTAAACCGGATCTCTTTCACTTCAGAGACTTTGCTTTTCGCCTTCATCTCTTTTTCCTTCTTCTTCTTATCGTAGAGGAATTTATTATAGTCAATGATCTTACAAACGGGTGGATCTACCTGGGGAGATATCTCTACAAGATCCAACTGTTGTTCCTGCGCCATTTTCAATGCGTCCTGCAATGAATAGATGCCAACTTCTACATTGTCGCCGACAAGCCGAACCTGCGGTACCCTGATAAAATGATTGATACGATGTTCTGCTTCTCTGCGGGGAGCAAACCTGCCCCTGTTAAAACCGCCTTTGTTGAATCCACCACCGCCGGGTTTTTGAAATCCCCCCTGGCCTGGTGGTCTGTTGAACCCGCCTCCGGGTTTTTGTGGTACTGCCATTTAGTTTTTTTAAGTGAAACCCCCATCCCTGAAGGGGGGCTTTTAAATTTTACGTTATAAATTCCTCATACAGGATTTGAGGTTTGAAAATACAAATTTATTCTGCTCTGCGTTCTTTTATTTCTGCAGTCAGTTCCGTCAAAAACTCATCTATTCCTTTCACACCCACATCACCTTTTCCCTGTCTTCTCACCGCTACCTTGTTTTCATTCATTTCTTTCTCACCCACTACCAGCATGTAAGGTACTCTCATCAATTCCGTATCACGGATCTTTTTGCCGATCTTTTCCTTCCGGTCATCCACCTCTGCACGAATATCCGCATTTTTAAGTTTCTGCGCTACGGTTTTGGCGTAATCCAAAAACTTATCACTGATTGGCAGCACTTTTACCTGCAAAGGTGACAGCCAAGCCGGGAATTTGCCAGCATATTGTTCGAGCAGGAAGCCAATAAAACGTTCATGTGTGCCCAATGGCGCACGGTGAATAATCAGCGGCGTTTCCGGCTTATTCGATTGATCGGTATATTCCAGTTTGAAGCTTCTTCCCTGCGAAAAATCTACCTGGTTGGTAGCCAGGGTAAATTCCCTGCCGATCGCACTATATATCTGAACATCAATTTTCGGCCCATAGAAAGCGGCTTCATCCTGTACTTCCACAAAGGGAATATTTGATTCGGTCAGCACATTTCGCACCATGGTCTCTGTCTCTTTCCAAAGTTCAGGTTCATTTACATATTTGATGCCGAGTTTTTCGGGTGAGTGTAACGATAACCTCATTACGTATTTGTCGATACCGAAAATCTTAAAATACTTCAGGTACATATCATTCACCGCCCTGAACTCATCATTGAATTGATCTTTGGTGCAATAAATATGTGCATCATTCATGTGCAGGCAACGAACCCGCATAAGACCGAATAGTTCACCACTTTGTTCATAACGATAAACAGTTCCATATTCAGCGATCCTGTAAGGAAGGTCCCGATAGCTTTTGGGTTCCGCCGCGAATATTTTATGGTGATGCGGGCAGTTCATCGATTTCAGGTAATATTTTTCTCCATCCATTTCCATGGGCGGATACATGCTATCGGCGTAATAGGGTAAGTGACCGCTGGTGAGGTACATACTTTCCTTAGCGATATGCGGTGTCACCACTCTCTTGTATCCCCCGGCATGTTCAGTTTCTTTAGCCAGTTTTTCCAGTTCTTCAATGATAACGGTACCATTAGGCATCCACATTATTAATCCTTGCCCAACATCATCATCCATGGTATAGATACCCAACTCTTTTCCCAGTTTGCGATGATCCCTTTTCTTCGCTTCTTCCAGCATTTGCAGGTATTCATCCAGTTCTTTTTGAGAGGGAAATGTAATGCCATACACACGGGTCAGCATTTTATTCTTTTCATCGCCCTTCCAATAAGCACCGGCAATGCTGGTGAGCTTGATAGCTTTGATAAACCCTGTATTGGGTATATGTGGTCCCCGGCACAGGTCGGTAAAATTTCCCTGGGAATAAAAAGTTATTTCACCATCATGCAGATTCTGAAGCAGGTCGAGTTTGTATTCATCATTTTTCGTGGCGAAATATTGAATGGCTTCTGGTTTTGCTATTTTTTTACGATTATACGGGTTGTTCTGTTTCGCCAGTTCATTCATCTTTTTCTCAAGCGAAGCCAGGTCTTCTTCATTCATTTTTTTATCGCCAAGATCCATATCATAATAAAAACCGTTGTCCAGGGCCGGGCCCACCCAAAATTTTACGCCGGGAAACATGGATTCGACCGCTTCGGCCATCAGGTGAGCCGAAGAATGCCAGAATGTGTTCTTACCATCTTTATCGTTCCAGGTGAGGAGGTTAAGGGTGGCGTCTTCATTAATGGGTCTTGAAGCATCCCATACCTGGCCATTTACACTTGCTGCTAAAATTTTCCTGGCCAACCCTTCCGAAATTGATTTTGCGATATCCAGTGCAGAAATTCCGTTTTCATATTGCCTTACTGCGCCATCGGGAAATGTAATATTGATCATCGTATGTTACCGGTTACCGGTTACCTGTTGCCGGTATTGAACCCTAAATTTTATTATTTAAACAAATGTTACTCATATAGCAAAACTGGTAACCAGTAGCAGGAAACTGGCAACTGTTTTTAGTGTGGGCAAAATTAACAAACTCTTGCCGGAGTGCAATCAACTGATACGAACTTATTCGTTAGTTTTGAAGTTCCATGAAACGGATACGACAAAAGAACGGTTTGCTCCTTTTATTGTTCCTAAGCGCTTTTTCGTTTACGTCTTTTTCACAAAGCGTTACCGGCATCTGGCGGGGTTATTTTATCGCCGATAATGGTTTTCAATATAAATTAGAATTCCAGGTAAAACAGAATGCAAGCTTTGCGGTTGGAGGAGTATCCTATTCCTGGCAGGATGATATACGGTTTTATGGTAAGGCTACGATGACAGGAAATTATATCGGGTCTTCCCAAAATTTCAGGATTCGGGAAATAAAAACTGTAGAAGTAAAAACGGAAGGGGGCGGCACCTGCATCATGAATTATAACCTCAAATATTCGCGTTCGGGAAAAGAAGAGTTTCTTGAAGGAACCTACCTTGGGAAGCAGGAAGTAAAAAGCGGTCCTAATCCTTATGAATGGGGTGATTGTGGTGGTGGCAGGGTCTTTCTTCGCAAAGTGACCACTTCCGAATTTTACATCGAGCCATCTCTACGTCCAAAGAAAGAAAATCCCGATACCAGGCAAAATGATAATCCCCCGGTTATCAGGAATGCACCCGTCACTCCCCCACCGGTAACAAAGAAAACAACTACGCCGAAAAAAGATGTTCCTGCTGAAAAGAAGCCGAATACAGGGATAACCAATAAAAAAGTTGTCGCACCTCCGGCAAAAGCTATTGAAGATTC
>JANOCH010000072.1:0-9168 GCA_031412015.1 Chitinophagaceae bacterium | reverse complement strand
GATGAAGTACTGAAACACCGGCGACATCAATGCGACAGTAAAAACCGCTAATAAATTCACGCTACCATAGAAAGACTCCATCAAATAAAACAAGGCGAAACAAATAGTAAAATACAATAGCGTACTGACTGGTAGGTAGAAACACATGATAAAGCAAACAAGGACGATCCAGCCAAAACGATAGCCGCCTTGTTCCCTCCCCTTGATCTGTAATATAAACGGCAGGGCCATTAAACCAAGGATGAAATTTACCGACTGAAAGGGCAGGTAATCCCTTAGTGCAATGACAGCAAGCGTAATATACCCGGCAACGAATAGACTGGCTGGCTGCAGAACACCCCTTCGCATATATGCTATCTGAAACTGTCCGTTCATCGGGCGCCGAATTGAATCTTGTTTCTCCGGATCACTATCGCCAATGTAATAGCGGCCAATATGATCAACGCCCATTCATGGGGTTCCGGCACAGCTCCCTTTGATTTCAAGCTGGCGTTTTTAAGGCTGTCGTCTGAATCCTTTATATTAAACCGGTCATAATCCTTTTGCGTTTCCAGTACAACAAGGCTTGACACGGGACTGACCACATAGGCTTTCCTTGCTTCTTGCACCAAACTATCTTCGATCGGCCGGTCCACCAGCCAATCCTTGCCAAGTTTTTGCATAATATGATTATAACTAAATAATCTCATCAGGTGATCCGGCCCTGAAGCAGATCTGGCCTCTTCCGACGACTTGTGAATGATCATTTCCGATCGATGTATAGTAACATTGTTATCATCCTCCAGGTCGTCAGCAAATTGATCCTTTAGCAATGATGCCTGGAGCATGGTCAGATCGCCGGAATCATATTGAAAGACACGCAGCTCTTTCAACGATTTTAAATAGGGAGTCAGTTCATTACCGATATTGAACAATTTTACCTTATGGCCCCTGGCTAGAAATTGTTTTGTCTTTTGCATAAACCCGCTTTCCCGCAGATCATCAAGGTTGGGGGAAAATGTAGAAGTTTTTGTAATGATCAATGACTGGGCTGGGTTGGCAATTTCAAATAAGGGGAAAAGACCAAATTGCAGACCCTTTAATTTATCCCAAAGCATCTCTTTGTTCGAATCATCAACTTTTATTTTTTCATTGAAATAGACAAAAACATTTTTTCCTTTACTATACTCCAGGACTTTGTAGTACTCTTCTTTGGTCCACGCTTCATTTGCGTCCAAATAAACATCGCTTAATCCGGCCGGTGTAAGCTTCTTATGATAGGGTAACAGCGAATAGGTATTTCCTCCGAAACTAAACGAACAACCAGACAGCCCGGGATCGTTAAGCTGCATGGACCATTCAGAACTATAGTTCCCTTGCTTTCTATAGGTTTGGTTATCGGGCATAGAAACAAAAGAAGCCGGAACCTTGCAATCAGTACCGGGTTGTACGAAGTCGATCAGTATATTTTCCCTGGCGTCGTCAAAAGCTGGTCCCTTAAAATATATATTTTCATACCGGAGTTTACCATCAACTCTTTCCAATGGAGCCGTAATTCCTATTTTAAACATCCTGCTTTCTCCGACTATTACAGGGAACACTCTTACAGAAACTCTATTTCCTTCCTGCCAATGTACCACGGATGGATCGCGCCGCTCCACACCTACGATTGCCTTGTAGGCTGAATCCGCTAACGCTTTGGTGGTTAGTATCCCTTTTTCTTCCTTTCCGTTGACCCATAAAGACAAAGAGGAAACGACGGCTCCTTCGGGCAAATAAAACGTATAGATGGCTTCCTCCTGCCTGTTCCATCCGCGGGGTAATTCGTTGTTTGTAACTGTAAGCGTTTTTTCCGTGTAGGCCATATTACACTTCGGCCATACTTTTATTTCAGTATTGACGAAGCTGGTATGTAAATGATCGCCGGACCATAGGCGTTCCTGCGACTGGTGCCGCATGTCGAACATCGACTCCAGCACTTTAACCCGGTCCCCTGTTTCGATAGATGGTATTCCCGCACAAAACGCAGCCATCATCACCAATGGATCATGCTTTTTTTCCTCTCCAAAATTTCGACCGGGAATTCCCCAGAAAAAATTAAACGTTTCAGATGCTGGTACACTATAAACAAGTCCCGCTTTAAGCATCTTTTCAGACATATTATTTTTTGGAATTTTCTGGGATACTACCGCCCATGCCGGCAAACCCGCTTCGTTCTTACCGGGTCCGTGCAAGGCGGAATTAATGTTGTTGGCTGTATTGCTCCACTGGATGAGATATACACTAATAAATGCCAATACTGCCAACAAACCTGCTGAAAAACTGATCCAGTATTTTCGTTGGCTTCCCGATACCCGGTTTTGGAGAATGACTGAATTAACAGTAAAAAGTATAGGAACAAACAAGTGAAGAGAAACTCCTATCAGAAATGACCCGGCTAACCCAATTGGCGACAATGGCAAGAGGTAGATGGATAAATAAAGAAATGTTACAAACCCCACCCCGTTCAAAAAACTAATAGTGTGCCTGGCCCATTGGGGCAGGCTATTGAAAAAAGCGAAAAGGATATAATTACAACAAAGTAATACAAGCAAGCCGGAGAACCAGTCAACCGAATTTTCAAAAACAGTGATCTCCCTGTTGAGTGAGTAGGCGCTGATCAGGAATAAGATCAGCAATAAAAAAAGATGATGGATCTTATTTTCTTTTTCAATTTGACTTTTATTGAATACACGGACGAGGAAATAAATACCGGTGATTATATAATTGAAAATAAACAAGCCAAAATCGGCTTTCTCTTCCATGGACACCATGAAAGGCAGGCAAAAAACAAGGAGGGATAGAGCGACCAAAGCAATACCGGCACGGTAAAAACTATCGTTTAATCTTTCTTTAAATAAGGGCATATAGTATTATTGAGCAGTTAAGAATAAATTTTGGTTCTCAGTATGAGCTATTTTCTTTTCCATGGCCTTGATCTTTAGCAGGCAAATACTTAATGGTATCAATCCAACAACGCCAAATGCACAATCGATCAATCGCCAGCCAACAGGAATGCCCCGTATATAACCGGCTATAAAGGCGAACGGGATTATGAGTAAACACGCAATCATACCAAATTCGATCACCCATTTGTTTCGGACAGGGTCTTTCAAGGGACCGATAAAAAGTATCGCCAGAACAAAATGAGCGAAAGCAAGCCAATCATACCCATACGCCAGGAAGGGATATTGATTATTCATGTTGGCAACAGCGAGATACACTTTTTCTATCCACGCACCGATCATTGTTTGCGATGAAAAGCAACGGGACAAAAATGATAGTTCAGCTTCCAGAGGTATTGCAGTTAATCCGCTTAGAAAGAGAGCCATCATAAAAAATATGATCCACGCCCTGGTTTGTTTTAAATTCTTTTCCATGTTAGAAAGTGCTTTGTATTTCAAAGTGTATGTACAAAAAAAATTACTTTATTCCCTTGATCATATTTTCCAATGCCGATATATGATCTGTAAAAGCTTTCTCTCCATTTTTTGTCACCGAATAAGTGGTATTTGTTTTTCTACCGATAAATCCTTTATGCACTTTGATGTATCCATTCTCCTCCAGGCTCACCAGGTGGGTAGCCAGGTTGCCATCGGTAACCTCCAGCATCTGCTTCAAGTCATTGAAGCTGATCTCATCATTGACCACCAGGATGCTCATCACGCCCAGCCTGATGCGGTTATCAAAGATTTTATTTAGTCCTGTTATCGGGTTTTTCAACGCTAAACTTTTAAACAATTAAACTTTTTGAACCCTTTCATATTTCCACCACATCACTATACCGTATACTATATGCAAAACACCAAAACCGATCGCCCATAAAAACAAACCGAACCCGATCCATTGCATGTTGATCAAACCGAGTGCTATCTCACAATATCCAAGATAACGGATATCAGTTAATGTATACTTGCTGGCGTTTACGAGGGCCAGGCCATAAAAGACCAGGCAGGAAGGTGCGACAAACCGCCATTCATCATGCTGCAGCATACCCAAAATGAACAACCCACCCGCTACCAGGGGAATGGCCATATTCCAAAACAACCTTTTTGTTACTGCACTCCATAAAGAATGTCCCTGCTGATTTGATTTGCGCCAGGTAAAATAAAAAGCTGAAAAAAAAGCGGCAGCAAACACACCGGCCGCCAGCACGATCAATTGCAACTTCAGCGCCTGGAAATCTTTACCCTCAAAATGCCCCCGCTCGCCATAGTCTGCGTAATAATCCTTAAAAACAACATATCTCGCAATCGCCGCCCCGGCAAGCCCAAAGGCTCCGGCAGCCACCCCACTTAGCCCGCTCAATGAAATAAACCGGCTTGACCGTTCCATCAGCCGGCGAATATCCTTTACCTCCTGTAAGCTTTCGAGTTGTTGGTTTTGTTCATTCATAAAAAGCACTTTGAAATACAAAGTAAATAATTCATTTGTATATTTCCAAATACATTTTATAAACTTATAACATTTGATTGCCAATTTCCTTTGGACCGATTGAGCACCAGTCAGTAGATTTGCAGTTCATGAATTTTGGAAAAAGCCTTATCAGACCACTGCTCCTTTTCACTCTTTTTTTGGTGGTGAAACAGGCTGGCGCTCAGTCGAAAAGAATTAGTGGAACCGTTAAAGATTCCCACAGTGAAGAGGCTATCCCTTTTGCTTCAGTTTCTTTTTTAGGCTCCACGATGGGCAAGCTGACCGATTCCGCAGGCTTCTTTTCCTTCTACCTGGATAAATGGCCTGCCGACACCCTGCTGATCACCTGTGTCGGTTACCAACCCTTCGTGTACGCCATTGATAAAAACAAAGATTCCATTTTGCTGAACCTGCCGATGGAAAGAGGGACGTATAACGAAGGGGTAAAAGTAAAAACCAAAGTGAATAAAGGATTGCTGCTTTGGCGGAAGATCGTCCAAAACAAACCCCGCAACGACCGTTATCGCTTTGATAATTTCTCCTACGAATTATATAATAAACTGGAACTGGATATTAAGAATTTCAATTTTGGAAAGATCGCCAAATTCAAACCCCTTCGCCCTGTTGGAGAACTTATCAAACAAAATATAGATAGCGCCGACGGAGTAAAGTACCTGCCCACTTATCTTACCGAGACGATCTCGGACTATTATTACCAGAAAAAACCCCTGAAACGCCGCGAAGAAATAAAGGCCGCCAATACCAACGGCATAAAGAATGAAAGTATCATCAAGTTTTTGGGCGGTATGGATCAAAATGTAAATGTCTATAACAATTTCGTTGCGGTCTTTGACAAACAATTTGTCAGCCCTGCCAGTGATAATGGTGACCTGTACTATAATTACCGGGTGATAGATACGCAAATAGTAAACACTAACCGCTTTTATCATTTGGTATTCGTGCCCCGTCGCAAAGGCACCAACACTTTTGAAGGAGATTGCTGGGTACATGCCGGCAGTTTTGCTATTCAAAAAATGAACCTCCGTTTAGGCAAAGATGCTAATATCAATTTTGTAGAAACCCTAAGCCTGATACAGGAGTATAAGTTGCTGGATGACTCTACCTGGTTTTTAGCAAAAGACAAATTTGTAGCCGATGTAACACCCATCGGCAAAAACAGCCCGGGTTTTATTGGCCGGAAAACAACTACCTACCGGAATATTCATGTTAATGACAGCTCAGTTGTAAATGGCTTAAGCAAAAACAAGTTGATGGAGGAGATCAGTACGGATCCCGGAGCCGCGGAAAAAGATAAAGCCTACTGGCAGGATACACGCCATGAAGAATTGACAAAGACGGAAGCAGGCATTATCAAAATGCTTGATACTCTACTGACAGCGCCTACTTTTCAGCGCCTGACAAGGCAGATCAACTTTCTTGCAACCGGCTATCTTAATACCGGTAATTTTCAATTGGGACCGTGGTTTAATTGGGTAACCGCCAATTCGTGGGAAGGGATGCGGCTTCGCTTTGATTTTGGGACCAACAAAAAATTTGATAAACGATGGTGGTATCACTGGTACCTGGCCTACGGATTTGGTGATAAAAAATTAAAAGGTAAAGCGGAATTATTCTACCTCCCCACCAAACATCCACGGCGGTATTGGTATGGCTCTTACACCAATGACCTTGATTGGGGACAAAGTTATTATGGCGAAGTATCACAGGATAATGTATTTGCGTTGGCCATCCGCAAACAAAATGTACCGATAAAGTTTATTAAAGTAGAGGAAAAAAGATTCGAATATTTCAATGAACACAGGTATGGTCTATCGGAGTTAGTTGCCGTTACACACAAAGGCTTCACACCATTAAAAAATATCCCCTTCAGAGATTCATTTCCGGCCTCCCCGGGTCAATCTCCGCTGACTACGTTTGAAGTATCGTTACGTCTGCGGTTTGCTTATCTGGAAAAATTTCTCGAAAATAATTTTTTCAGGACCAGCCTGGGAAGTCCCTATCCAATTGGCGAGGTCTATGTTTCAAGAGGTATTTCAGGGATTTTAAAAAGCAATTACAATTATACCAAATTGTCCGGCAGCGTATCCGATTATATCAAGATACCACCCTTTGGAAATATATCCTTCCAGTTGTACGGAGGAAAAACATTTGGTACGCTGCCCTATGTATTGCTGGATATAGCGCCGGGTAATGAATTGTATTATTATAACAAATATGCTTTTAACATGATGAACCGGTATGAGTTCATTCATGATAAATACGCCGGTATCAATTTTGAACATAATGTTGGCAACGGCCTGTTTCGTTTTTTTCCTAAACTGAAATTTCGTCAGTTCTGGACTGTCAAAACCTTATGGGGAAGTTTGTCCGATGCCAACAAAGCGCTCAATTTTAAACAAGGGAACACGTTTCAAACCCTCGATGGCAAAACCTATATGGAAGTGGGCACGGGTGTAGACAATATTCTTCGTGTATTCAGAGTTGATTTTATCTGGCGGGTGCTGCCTAACACGTTGACTAATGGCAATACCAAAAAGTTTGGTGTGTTTGGAAGCTTCCGGTTGAGTTTTTAATTTATATATTGCTATCCTTCTTACTCAAAGTTTTGCTTAACTTCCTGTTTATTAAACGTTGTTTGCATGTCATCCCATTACATTCTCGCCCTTGACCAGGGCACTACCAGCAGCCGTAGTATGATCTTTGATCATCACGGTAATATAATCAGTGTTGCGCAAAAAGAGTTCAAACAAATATTTCCCAAACCAGGCTGGGTGGAACATGATGCCGAAGAGATCTGGAGCACCCAGTATGGGACGTTGGCCGAAACCGTGGCCAAAGCGAATATCACCATGCGCCAAATAGCAGGTATTGGAATCACCAATCAAAGAGAAACTACCGTGGTATGGGAACGAAGTACCGGCAAACCTGTTTACAATGCTATTGTATGGCAGGATAGAAGAACAGCGGCTTATTGTGATGAACTGAAAGCAGCTAATCATGCTAAATCGATACAGGAAAAAACCGGTTTGATCATTGATGCTTATTTTTCCGCTACAAAATTAAAGTGGATACTGGATAACGTCAGCGGTGCAAGGCAAAAGGCGGAGAATGGCGAGCTGGCCTTTGGCACCATTGATACCTGGCTGGCCTGGAAATTATCGGGAGGCGAATTGCATGTTACGGATGTATCCAATGCATCACGTACCATGTTGTTGAATATTCACACCTGTCAATGGGATGATGACTTGCTGAAATTATTTACGATTCCGAAAAATCTATTGCCGGAAGTAAAACCGTCAAGCAAAGTATATGGTGTAACCGGAAGTTTTGTTCCCGACTCCCGTATTCCTATAGCCGGTATTGCCGGTGATCAGCAGGCCGCCTTGTTCGGACAATTATGTACACAACCCGGTATGGTAAAAAATACTTACGGCACCGGTTGTTTTATGCTGATGAATACAGGCGAAAAAGCCATTACATCCAATAACAATTTGCTTACCACCATAGCGTGGAAGATCGATGACAAAGTAGAATATGCGTTGGAAGGAAGCGTATTCATCGCCGGCGCAGTAGTGCAGTGGCTAAGAGACGGGCTGAAGATCATCCGCAATTCTTCGGAAGTAGAAAAACTTTCGCAACAGGTTCAGGATACAGATGGCGTATATATTGTTCCTGCCTTTGCAGGGTTGGGGGCGCCACATTGGAACCAGTATGCAAAAGGTACCATGTTTGGATTGACCCGGGGAAGCAGCAATGCTCATATCGCGAAAGCGGCCCTGGATAGCATCGCCTATCAAACCTATGATGTTTTAAAATCGATGGAGGCTGATAGTGGTATTCAAATAAAAGAATTAAGAGTGGATGGCGGAGCGACGGTGAATAACCAGTTGATGCAATTTCAAAGTGATATACTGAACTGTAAAGTAGTACGTCCCAAAATAACCGAAACAACTGCGCTGGGAGCGGCTTACCTGGCAGGCCTGGCGGTTAGTTATTGGAAGAACATTGACGATATACAAGAACAATGGCAGGTAGACAAAACATTTTCCCCCAATATGGAAGCGAATAAGAGAAATGATCTTATCAAAGGCTGGCAAAGAGCAGTGAAGGCAAGTATTGCCTGGGCTGATAATTAAATTTCAAACTATCCAGTTTTAATTTGTAATAAAACCGATTTGAACAGGCAAAAAATGATACAGCAATTGTCTTCCCAAACTGAATGGGATATATGTATCATTGGTGGTGGCGCCACGGGATTGGGGGCGGCTGTTGACGCAGCTTCAAGAGGTTTAAAAACTATATTGTTCGAGCAGCATGATTTTGCCAAAGGCACTTCATCACGGAGTACGAAGCTGGTACATGGCGGAGTCCGTTATTTGCAGCAAGGCAATATAAAACTGGTAATGGAAGCCCTGAAAGAAAGAGGACTCCTGATAAAAAACGCTCCTCACCTGGCCCACAATCAAAAATTTGTTGTTCCTAATTATAAGTGGTGGGAAGGTCCATTCTATGGTATTGGTTTAAAGATATATGACTGGATGGCCGGCAAATTAGGTTTGGGTCCCTCTGAATTTCTTTCCAAAGAGCAAACCCTCGAATTGGCGCCGACACTTGACCCTGAAGGTTTGCGGGGCAGCATCGTTTATCACGATGGTCAATTTGATGATGCCAGGCTGGCCATCGCTATAGCACAGACTGCCGCACAAAACAATG
>JANOCH010000071.1:0-11518 GCA_031412015.1 Chitinophagaceae bacterium | reverse complement strand
GGATAATGCCATTGGGCATAGGGCATGGCACCGCTGTCAAACCAAACATCTATCAGGTCAGGAACCCTTTTCATCGGCTTACCTGATTTGCTGACCAGTACAATATCATCCACGTATGGTTTATGCAGATCCAATATTCCTTCGTGCAAATAATGTTTGTTGACATCGCCACCTAACACTTCACTGGCTTTACGGATACCATTGTTTAATTCTTCAATTGAACCAATACAAACTTCTTCATCTCCTTCTTCGGTTCTCCAAACGGGTAGTGGTGTTCCCCAAAAGCGACTGCGGCTCAGGTTCCAATCGACCATATTTTCCAACCAGTTTCCGAAGCGTCCTTCGCCGGTTGATTTTGGTTTCCAGTTAATCGTCTTATTCAATTCAACCATTTTATCTTTTATCGCCGTGGTTTTAATGAACCATGCATCTAAAGGATAGTAAAGAATGGGCTTATCAGTTCTCCAGCAATGCGGATAGTTATGCTCGTATTTTTCTACTTTAAAAGCACGGTTTTCTTTTTTGAGCTTTACCGCTATGTCTACATTCACATCACCATAGTTGGGATCGTCTTTATAATTCTTTACATAACGGTTGCTAAACTCACCAAGCCCTTCAATAAATTTTCCTTGCTTGTCAACCATGGTAAGGATACCGATGCCATATTTCTTTCCCACCTTAAAATCATCGGCACCAAAAGCAGGAGCGGTGTGAACGATCCCAGTACCATCTTCGGTAGTCACAAAACTATCAACCATTACACGAAATGGTTTTGCGTCGGGAGTAATTTCTTGTATCGCTGCTAAAGAATTGGCTTCGTAAGGAAGTAGTTGCTCGTACTCACAACCTTCAAAATCTTTTCCTTTAAATTCTGCCATGATTTTATAGGGTATGCTTTTGCCGTCATTTTGATAGATCCCAAAATCGGCATTTTCGTTTTCCGGTTTGAAATATTTATTCAATAAGGCTTTCGCCAATACTATATTTATCTGGTTGTGCAAATAAGGGTTGAAGGTTTTCACTAAAACATAATCTATATTGGGCCCAACTGTTAACCCCAGGTTGGAAGGTAATGTCCAGGGGGTGGTTGTCCAGGCAAGGAAGAATATCTCATCCCCCAACCCCTTCTCCACATGGGGAGAAGGGGAGCCTTTTGAAGACTCCGGAAATAAAAATTCGCTTTTATTATTGCGAATTGCTTTAAACATTGCGACTGCACTTGTATCCTTTACATCCTTATAAGTTCCCGGCTGATTCAATTCATGTGAACTCAATCCCGTTCCTGCCGCTGGTGAATAGGGTTGTATGCTTACACTTTCATACAGCAATCCCTTTTTATATAATTCACTCAGAATCCACCAGAGTGTCTCAATATATTCATTTTTGAAAGTGATATAGGGATCATTCAGGTCGACCCAATAACCCATTTTACGGGTGATGTCGTCCCATTTATCCTTGTACCTTAATACCGCTTCCCGGCATTTTTGGTTGTACTCCTCCACCGATATTTTTTTACCGATATCTTCTTTGGTAATGCCTAACTCTTTTTCAACCCCTAACTCAATTGGCAAACCATGGGTATCCCAGCCGCCTTTTCTTTTTACCTGGAAACCCTTCATGGTCTTGTAGCGGCAAACCAGGTCCTTCAATGTTCTTGATATAACGTGGTGGATACCGGGCATGCCATTGGCACTGGGGGGGCCTTCGTAAAAAACAAAGGGAACAGCACCTTCACGTAACGACACACTTTTTTCAAAGGCCTGGCTTTCAGTCCATCGGACCAGTATTTCCTGCTCGAAAGCCGGTAAATTCAAACCTGTAAATTCTCGGTATTTTGCTGACATAATCCTCGTCCTGCCTCATTTTTAAGGGGGCAAAGGTACGGGAATTTGAAGCCCATTCTGGCGGAAATACAAACAAAAAGCATCCCGCCGGCAGGTTGCTTTGCTATTTAAACTGATTGCTGATTTTATAATTTCGCTCCCACACTCACAAAGAAAGTTCTACCATCGGCGGGCAGTGCTCCAGGGCCAGGATAACCACCGGCACGCCGGGTAAAGTACCGTTCATCAAACATGTTATTGATGCCAGCCTTTATATTCAATCCTTTCGAAAATTTATAGGTTGCAGTAAGATCAGTAACAGAGTAAGAAGGGATCAATCCCGTTTGTGAATTACTGGCTACTGCCACGGTATTATTGGCATCACTGAAGGTTTTATCTACATAGCTCAGCTGACCGGTCAGCAAAAACCCTTTATACCCTGCAGAAATACCGGCACGAATAATATTTGCCGGAGCATTCTCTACTTTTTTGCCTTTGGTATTAGCGTCCTTATGATCGTTGCTGTATTTTGCATTGGTATATCCATACGAAGAAAAAATGATTACATCAAAGTTTGAAGCAGAAGAAAAAGCCCTGACCGGGTTGAACTCGATGTACCCCTCAAACCCCTTGCTGCTGCTGTTGCCCACGTTTGTTATCAATCGGTAAGAAGGAGTGCCGTTAACAGCAATTGTTCCAATACGATCATCATATTGCAGGTAAAAGCCACTTACATCAAATTGCAGGAAGTCCTTTACTTTTCCACGATATCCCAGGTCAATATTGTAGCCTTTTGAATCTTTGAGATTTGGATCAATCAGGTCAGTAGATGGCGGCGCCTGCAGGTTGGCAAACTGTATGGGACGATAAGCCTGAGTGAAGTTGGCGTAAAACTCAGTTCCGCCGGTGATATGATATTCTGAACCGATCCCCATTAATAAAAAGCTGCGGTTGCGTCTGATATTCTGCAGCGATATTTCATCACCAGCGGCAGTATAGCCATCACGACCGTTGGCGTTGCCTTCCAGCCACTCATAACGGATACCCGGCACGATTAGAATTTTATCCGTAATCCGGAAAATATTTTCGGCGAACAGAGCAGCATTTTTCGATTCAAAATCAATATCTCTTGGCCAGTTTCCCTCAATGCTGACATTATAATCAGTACCTGCGGTACCTTTTCCATTGGCCAGTCGATAAGTAGTTCCGGTATACAGACGGATTCCGCCTGAAAAAGTATTATCCGTTTTACCAATATTGTAACCCGTGATAAAGCGGCTTTCCAAACCATAGTTGCGATATTTATCAACCTGGACATTTCGGTTATTATATTCCAACGTAGCGGGATTGATACTGTCTTTGATCGTGATAGATTGCAAATAACCAACGCTGTTACGGTCGCCGATAGTAGCAAAGATTTTGGTGTTCAGACGGGTTTTTTCATTGAATGTATAATTTGCGATCAATGCAGAAGTAGTCCATTTAATATCAAACCAGTTGCGGCTGCGGAAACTTTGCCGGGCATCAGCTTTGATCTGTGCATCGGTTAACCCGCCCGCCTGCTGACTGCGAATATGTGAGTGCATTAATTCCGCCGTCAAGGAAAACTTAGGTGTAATCCGGTAAGTAATTGTTCCAAAACCTGAATTGGTATAGTAACGGCTGTTCTGTCTCCAGCCATCGCCATTGCGGTGATCGAAGAAAGAATAATAATGCACTTTTTTAGTATTTCCTCCAATGGCATTGTAAGAGTTAAACAAAGCATTGCTGCCAATGGTCTGTTGGGTCTCTATTTCGAATGGTTTTTTAATTTCGCTTCCATTGCGCAGAATATAATTGATCATACCGCCAAACTGGGGACCATATTGCAATGAACCCTGTCCCCTCACGATCTCAATCCTTTGAACAGCCTGCAACTGGGGATTGTAATACGCTTCGGGATAGCCAAAGGGATCTGCCGCTATATCATACCCATTTTGCCGGGTGTTAAATTCCCAGCTTCGGTTCGGACTTAATCCCCTTGCAGCAATACCTATCTGTATGCCGCTGGGATCACTTTCCCAAATATGAATTCCTGGAACTTTTGCCAATACCTGGCGCATATTGTTCGTCACCACGTTGCCCTGCACATTATCTAAAACGATGAGGGCATTTTTCTTACCTGCATAGATAGAAGTACCGACAACTTCAGGCATCTGGTGAAAATCGCTTTTGCTATGGCGGCCAACGATCGTTACTTCCGGCAAATATTTGTGTTCCTGTTTTATCGTATCACCCGGAAGTATTGTCTTTTCATTTTCCTGGGCGGTTAGTAACCTGGGCGGCAACAGTAGTACGGTTATTATCAACAATAATTTCGACATTCAATAAGATTTAGAGCCGCAAAGATGTTGGGAAACCATTAACAAGGCTTTCGGATATGGGAAAAATGATTTACGCAAGCCGGAATCTGACAATTGTAAGACAATCAAAAAGGCCATCCCTTTAAGGACAGCCTTACCAATAATTTTAAGTACCTGTTTATTCAACAATTACAATTCCTTTCGCTGTAACACGTATTTCCTTTTCAGGCCTGGTGATTGCGGCGATTTCTTCTTTGGATTTTTTAGCGTCTTCGGCATAGTGTTTCAATTCTGCCACTGACGTTGTTTTGATTTGGGCCACGCCATCCAGTACGACTGTTTTTCCTTTGGCTGCTAGTGGTAAAAAGAATCCGTAATCTTTCATTTTTACCATCGCGGTGGTACTGTCATTCACCTGCAATTTTAACCAGCATCCTTTCTTCGGGCACACGTCTACGATCTTTGCTTTTATCTTTGTATCGACAGATTCTGTTTTATCCAGTTTCGCTGCTACATCCGCGATATTCACGGCGCCATCAGGAGTAATTTTTTCTCCATATTGATCCCCCGGCTTTGCATCACCTGCCGGAGGCTGTGCATTGACACCTAATGAAAGCAGGATAACAACAACACCTATTACTATTTTTTTCATACTGAAGATTTAAAGGATGATTTAATGATCAGTTAACAAAGATAATTTTTCTATTTTAATAATCTACCCATTTCATCTTTTCTTCAACAGGCGCCCGGGTGGCACCTACCGACGGTATCGCTACCTGCCCGATATAAAAAAAGCCGAGCAGTTTATCCTGTTCACCCAAACCAAAAAATGACTTTGCTTTTTCAATATAGGTTACACCACCTGTTGTCCAATAACCACCTAACCCATATGCCGTAACGGATAAATAAATATTCTGTACCGCACAGGCCACGGCAGCGATATCTTCCGTCTCCGGAATATTTTTCGTGGTGGTACGTTTCATACCAATTGAAATAATATGCGATGCTTTCAATGGCTGACGTTGTAATTTAATATAGGTAGCTTCTTTAAAATTTTCTCCTGCTTCCTGTCTGTACAATTCACTTTGAAAAGCGGCTAATGTTTTTAAGCCTTCCCCGGCGAAAACAGAAAACTGCCAGGGTTCTGAACGCCCGTGATCAGGCGCCCAGGTGGCATTGGTAATTATCTCCCGGATGATTGTATCGTCAATCTTTTTTCCCGGATCAAACTGGTCAGGAAAAACGGAACGCCGGTTTCGGGCCAGTTCATTAAACAATTCTGGTTTCATCATTGCCGTACTTTTTGCAAATGTAGCTGCCTATTTTTTATAAGGTATCTAAAGGTGATATGGCGAAAAATTAAGAAGCGCCTGAAAATGGTAATAGGTATGCCATTCCTCCCAAAGAATTTACAATTTCGAATGGTTCTGAAAGTACGGCATAGGTTGGAAACAGTCACTCAGTTCTAAAACACAAAATTCAGACAGATTCCGGGAATCTATTTCGCAATCCGGTTGTATAAAACCATACATTTTGCATGAAGTAGATACAGACCATTTTTCAAAAAGAAAATTGGAAAGAAATGGGATAAAGCGACGCCTTTTGGCCGCAAATTCCCGCTGCTATTGCATTTCACAATCTTTGCACATTCTGTGAAAAACTCCCAAGGGATATTTCTATGATTTGATGTTACATTCGTTCGAGTTCTTAATAAAAATTTAATATCGGCGCCGGGCACTCGTTCCACCACTTCTGTCCGGCTTCCCAGCGAAACCTTTGATAACCATGGGTTGACACTGGAAAATGTAAAGCCACCTACCCTGTTCGAAGGGATAAAGACTTGATCAATGCAGCAACTGACCAGCTTCAACGCCGGACGGTAAAGCGGTTGAGTCGGCTAAACCCTCGATCAGCCTTTATTAAATTTATTGTTGGGGCCTATCCGTTTTCGGCAAAGGCAAGGATGACTCACTTTTCTTGTTGAAAGAGGAGTGTTTTTCGTCACTTGTCGGGCCAGATTAACAACTTGAAAATTTTTATATACCATGCAAGAAGAGCAAGAAATTTTATTGAGAGAAAACAAGGATCGATTTGTCATCCTTCCCATCAACTACCCTTTGATATGGGAAAAATATAAAAAACATGAAGCCAGTTTTTGGACGGCTGAAGAGATTGACCTCGGCGATGACATGAAAGACTGGAATGCGCTGAATGATGGTGAACGTCATTTTATCTCTCATGTGCTTGCCTTTTTCGCCGCCAGTGATGGCATCGTGAATGAGAACCTGGCCGTGAATTTCATGAGTGAAGTACAATTGCCGGAAGCCCGTTGTTTCTACGGTTTCCAGATCATGATGGAAAATATCCATTCTGAGACGTATGCCTTATTGATCGACACGTATATAAAAGATCCTAAAGAAAAAGATCGCCTGTTTCATGCTATTGATACAGTACCTGCGGTAAAGAAAAAAGCCGAATGGGCTTTGCGCTGGATCAATAACGGAAATTTTGCTGAACGCCTGGTGGCTTTTGCCGCGGTAGAAGGTATTTTCTTCAGTGGTAGTTTCTGCTCTATTTTCTGGATGAAGAAAAGAGGATTGATGCCCGGTCTTACGTTTAGTAATGAACTGATCAGCCGTGATGAAGGTTTGCATTGCGAGTTTGCCTGTTTACTCTATAGCATGCTGAAGAATAGATTGACGGAAAAAGAAGTGCATGGTATCATTGCCGATGCAGTGGCGATTGAAAAAGAATTTGTCACTGAAGCTCTACCAGTTGACCTGATAGGTATGAATGCTAAACTGATGCAACAATATATTGAATTTGTTGCCGACAGGTGGTTGAGTGAATTGGGTTATACCAAAATATATAATGCTACGAATCCATTTGATTTCATGGAGTTGATCTCATTGCAGGGTAAAACAAATTTCTTTGAGAAACGGGTGGGTGAATACCAGAAATCCGGTGTCATGAATGATGTTGGATCGAAGGCGTTCTCCATGGATGAAGACTTCTAAAAAGAGTCGATAGTCGGGAGTAACGAGTCCCGACTTCCAACTATCGACTACGGACTCACTACTAAACTACTAACCTCCTAAATATATAAGACATGTATGTAATGAAACGCAGCGGCAAGCAGGAAGCCGTGCACTTCGACAAGATCACCTCCAGGGTAATGAAACTGAGCTATGGTCTTAATTTAAAATCCGATGACGTTATTGAGATCGCAAAAAAAGTGATCATTGGTATTTACAATGGTGTACCCACCACGGAATTGGATAACCTGGCCGCCGAAACCTCGGCTTCGTTTACGACCAAGCATCCTGACTTCGCGGTACTGGCTGCAAGGATCGCTGTAAGTAATTTACATAAGAATACGACCAAGTCTTTTTCGGAAACAGCTTCATTGCTGTACAATTATATCGACAACAAAACAGGAGAGAAAGCGCCGTTGATCGCCGATGATGTGTATGCCATTATCCAGGAGCATGCCGATCAACTGAATGCGTCCATTATATATGAGAGGGATTATCATTTCGACTTTTTCGGTTTTAAGACACTGGAAAAATCATACCTGCTGAAAGTTAATGGTAAGATAGTGGAACGTCCGCAGCATTTGTTCATGAGGGTAGCGCTTGGTATTCACAAAACAGATATTGATGCCGCAATAGAGACTTACAATCTGATGAGTGAAAAGTGGTTCATTCATGCTACTCCAACCTTGTTCAACGGCGGTACACCAAAACCCCAAATGAGCAGTTGCTTCCTGCTGAGCATGAAAGATGATAGCATTGAAGGCATCTACGAAACATTGAAAAACTCGGCACTCATTTCACAGTCAGCCGGTGGTATTGGTTTGAATGTTCACAACATCCGTTCTACAGGCAGCTATATCAAAGGAACAAATGGTACCAGCAATGGCATTATCCCCATGCTGCGCGTATTTAATGATACAGCCCGATATGTAGACCAGGGCGGTGGTAAACGTAAAGGCGCTTTTGCTATTTATTTGGAGCCATGGCATGCTGATGTGTTCGCCTTTTTGGATCTGAGAAAAAATCATGGCAAGGAAGAAATGAGAGCAAGAGATCTTTTCCTTGCTTTGTGGACACCTGATCTTTTCATGAAACGCGTAGAAGCTGATGGCCAGTGGAGTTTATTCTGCCCCAACGAAGCAAAAAACCTGCATACCACTCATGGTGCAGAGTTTGAAGCATTGTATGAAAAATATGAGAAAGAAGGTAAGGCCAAGAAAACTATTCCTGCCCGTGACCTTTGGAACGCGATCCTGGATGCACAGATAGAAACAGGTAATCCTTACATGCTCTATAAAGATGCGGCCAACGAAAAATCAAACCAGAAAAATTTAGGTACTATTCGTTGCAGCAATCTTTGCACTGAGATCATTGAATACAGTGACGACAAAGAAACCGCGGTTTGTAACCTGGCTTCTATTTCTTTACCACGTTTTGTAGAAGGCAAGAAATTCAACTTCGAAAAGCTGTTGGAAGTAACACAGATCATCACCAAGAACCTCAACAAGATCATCGATAACAATTACTATCCATTAGAAGAAACTAGACGCAGCAATTTCCGCCACCGCCCGATCGGAATTGGTGTACAGGGTTTAGCGGATGTATTTATGTTGTTAGGTTTACCATTTGAAAGTGATGTAGCCAAGATCCTGAACAAAAATATCTTTGAAACCATATACTATGCGGCTTTAGTAGCGTCAAAAAATATCGCTAAAGAATCCGGCGCTTACGAAACATTTGAAGGTTCTCCTTTATCAAAAGGTATTTTCCAGTTTGATATGTGGAATGTACAACCCAGCGACCGCTACAACTGGGATGCATTGAGAGCTGAGATCAAAGAACATGGCGTTCGCAATTCTTTGTTATTAGCGCCGATGCCTACAGCTTCTACTTCACAGATATTAGGCAACAATGAATGTTTTGAACCATACACTTCCAATATTTATAACCGCCGTGTATTAAGCGGTGAGTTTGTAGTAGTGAATAAACATTTGTTGAAAGACCTGATGGGACTTGGCTTGTGGAATGACAGCATGAAGCAAAGGATCATCGCGGCCAACGGTTCTGTACAAAACATCGATGAGATACCGGCTAACTTAAAAGAGATATATAAAACAGTTTGGGAAATAAAACAGCGTACGATCATCGATATGTCGGCTGATCGTGGCGCTTTCATTTGCCAGTCACAATCATTGAACCTGTTTGTAGAGCAGCCCAATTTCGCGAAGCTGAGCTCTATGCATTTCTACACCTGGAAAAAAGGACTGAAAACCGGTATGTACTACTTGCGCACCAAAGCAGCTACAGATGCTGTGAAGTTCACGGTTGATATGGATGTAATGAAACAATCAGCGATCGATAAGCAACAAGCCATCGAAGAGATATCCTGTTCGCTGGACAACCCGGAAGGTTGTATCAGCTGCGGATCATAAGCTTACTGACAGGACGGTTTTTACATATAAAGGAGCAGAATTTTTTCTGTTCCTTTTTTTATGCCCCTATCCCCTAAAGGGGAATGTTTAACAACAATATTAATCTTAATTTGCGCCTACAAAATTTATATACCATGGTATCAAAACCTATACAGGAAGCGCTGAATAAACAGGTTCAGATGGAAGCTGAGTCTTCACAAGCTTACCTTGCGATGGCCTCCTGGGCCGAAATACAACCGGGACTGGATGGTGTTTCCAATTTCTTTTATCAACAGTCGGATGAAGAAAGAGTACACATGCTGAAGTTGATCCGTTTTATCAACGAACGGGGCGGCTTTGCCGTCATACCGGCTCTTCCACAACCGATCATTACTTTTAAATCGCTGAAAAGTGTATTTGAAGAATTCTTAAAACATGAATTGCAGGTAAGTGATAGTATCAATGACCTGGTACACCTGTCGCTTACTGAAAAAGATTATGCCACACATAATTTCCTTCAGTGGTACGTAAATGAACAGATCGAGGAAGAGAAAACAGCCCGCGTTTTAAATGATAAGCTTGAATTGATCGGAGACGACCGAAGTGGCGTATATTTATTTGACAGGGATATTATGAATTATCGCGGTGGTGGACCAGGCGGAAAGAAATAAACCCCATCCTCTAAAGGGGCGTAACAAAAAAATATACCGGCAATTAATTGCTGGTATATTTTTTATCTAGAGTCTCAGCTTAATCCCTCCATTCACTACGAATCCATCCAACGGCGCATAGATGTCTCTGAACACCGGATCGTTGATACTTCCGGTATAAATGCTTCCATACCTTGTTTGCCTGGCGTCTAAGAAATTCTCAAAATTGATATACAAAGAAAATTTCTCCCAGAGTTTTTCCGCCATCAAACCGGTGATCCAATAGGATCTGCCGCTGGTACCATCACTTAACTTTTGCTTACTGAAATAATAACCTTCGAGCCCAATCTTCCATTTCTCTTCTACTTCATACAACAATACTGAATTCAGCCGATGCCGGGGCGTTAGTAAATTTTCTGTTTCAGTATCACCCTCATGCAGGTAAGCCTTCGTAAATGTATACCCGAGAAACAATTTAAAATCACTGTAACCCAGCTTAATATTTGTTTCCATCCCTTTGCTATCAATGTGCCCGTTGGTGACAGTGTTAAAGCGATAATTAGTGCCATCCGGTGATAACAGCAAAGGATCATCAATACGGGTATAAAAGAAAAGATGGTTGATGCTAAAACTTACTTCCCCATCAGCCAGCGATGTTTTATAGTTAATATCCGCGTTTACACCATAACTGCGTTCCAGCTTATTTATGTTCTCATCCACCGGTAATACTTTTTTGTATTGCAGCCTTTCACTTTCCTCAGTAAAAATTGTTGGCGTTTTATAACCCAGTCCACCGCCAATCCTTGAAGAAAGTTGTGGTGTAAATTTGAATAAGGCCGAGACTCTTGGCAGGAAAGCAATTCCATAGTCTCTAACATGGTCGGCCCGTAAACCAGTCTCCAGGCTAAACTTGTCATCAAGTTTCAGATTATTCTGCACAAAGGCTCCGGCAGTCACCTGTTCATAGTCTCTCAACGATGTTGCTGTAGTTCTTACTTCGCTAAATTCATCTGTTACCAGGTTCAGACCGGCGATCCACTCCGATCTGGCAGCGTGAAGTGCATAAGTAGCTTCAGTAAATGTTCCTCTTTGTGTTCCGTTAAAAACATAGGATGGTAAAGAGGTAATCCGCTTGAAAAAATTGAAGCTGTTTTTTACCGTTATGTGACTGCTTTTGCCAAACCTATGTTCAAAACTAAATTGTGTGCTGACCCTGTCACTATTATTTTCTTCAAAAAAACCTGAGCTCTTTCTTCC